>JASHVM010000648.1:0-3569 GCA_030044595.1 Streptosporangiaceae bacterium | reverse complement strand
GCCGCCGCGTTCCTTTGCCCGGCCGGGCCGAGAACCGAGACCGGGCATCCCCCGACCAGGCGGATGAGCAGCATGACGCGCTCAAGCTGCCGTTCGGGTTCGGCCAGGATCTCCCTGGCCTGGCCGGGGCTGATCCCGGCGCCGATCCTCGCGCCGTAAGCGGCCGGATGCCGCGCATTCCACCAGCGGGTTCCCCCGACATGGCTGTGTGCTCCAGGCCCGACGCCCCACCAGTCGCCGCCTGTCCAGTAGAGCACGTTGTGCGCGCACCTCGATCCCGTGCCCGCCGCCCAGTTGGAGATCTCGTACCAGCCGAACCCGGCGTCGGCGAGCACCTCGTCGGCGAGGAGGTAGCGCTCCGCGAGCACGTCGTCGTCGGGCGCGGACAGCTCGCCGCGCCGCACGCGCGCCGCTAGCCGCGTGCCCGCTTCCACGGTGAGCGCGTAGGCGGACACGTGGTCGGGTCCCGCGCCGATGGCGGCGTCCAGCGAGCGCCGCCAGTCAGCGTCGGTCTCCCCCGGCGTCCCGTAGATCAAGTCCAGGCTGACGTGCTCAAACCCGGCAGCACGGGCCCAGGCGGCGCAGCGCGCCGGACGCCCCGGCTGGTGCACCCGATCGAGAACGGCGAGCACGCCGGGTACCGCGCTTTGCATCCCGAACGACACGCGGGTAATGCCCTGAGCCCGCAATTCGCCCAAGACGGCTTCGTCGACGCTTTCCGGGTTCGCCTCGGTGGTCACTTCGGCCCCGGGCGCCAGTCCGAACTCGGCGTCGATGGCCCGCAGGATGTGACCGAACGCGGCCGGGGGCATGAGAGTCGGCGTGCCGCCGCCGAAGAACACCGTGCTCACCGGCAGATCAGCGGAGCCAAGCACCTTGCGGGCGAACCCGATCTCGGCGATCGCGAGGCCAGGATAGGTTTCCAGCGACACCGCGGCGGCACCGGCCTGCCCGCCGAGTTCCGCGGCCGTGTAGGTGTTGAAGTCGCAGTAACCGCAGCGTGTGGCGCAGAACGGTACGTGCACGTAGATCCCGAACGGCCGCCCGCCCAGCCCGCTGCGCGCGCTGGGCGGCAGAGTCCCCTCGGCGGGTACGGGCTCGCCGTCGGGCAGGGCACCAGGCATGCCCGCCACGCTACCCGTGCGCAAGGGGGGATTCGTCCCCGGCTGCGGGGGATTCCGGGGGTCGTCCGCCGGTTGCGGGGTTTCGGGGGGTTTCGGGGATCGTCCCCCGGGTCGACACGGCCGGCACTGCCCGATTAGCGATTCGCGCGCTTAGACTGGAACCGTCGCGAGATTCGGTAGGTACCCGGGTCGCGTTCACGGGAGGCATCGGTGGCAGATAACCAGTCGCAATGGCCGGCCCAGTACCCCAGGTACAGCCAGCCCGACGGCTCGCAGGTGCCGTCGGGCGGCTATCAGGTCCCGGCGCCTGGTTACCATGTCCCGCCCACCGGCTACCACGTCCCGCAGGCCGGTTACCAGGTCCGGTCGCAGGCATCCATGCTCGCCGCCTCGGCGGACCGGGAGCGCGCGGTGGACGTGCTGAAGGCGGGTTTCGCCGAGGGCCGTCTGACTCAGGACGAGTACAACGACCGGATGGGCCGGGCCTACGCCGCCCGCACCTACGGCGAGCTGGCGGCGCTCACCGCCGACCTGCCGGCGGGCCCGCTGCCAGCCTGGCCGGTACCTGCCCACCAGCCGCCGCCCTCCGACACGAACTCGATGGCTATCGCGTCGCTCGTGCTCGGCGTGGCCGAGTTCTTCACCGCCGGGCTGACCGCCATCCCCGCCGTCATCTGCGGGCATATAGCGCGTCGGCAGATGAAGCTGACGTCGCAGCGCGGCGACGGACTGGCCACCGGCGGGCTCGTGCTGGGCTACATGGCGATCATCTTCTGGACTGTCCTTATCGCGGCCACGCTGGTCGGCGCTGCGATCCAGATCGCGCACAACCCCCAGGGGGGACCGGTCGGCGGCCCCTGAGACGGCTCCGAACTGCGGATACAGACCGTGCGAGCGAGCTGAGACGTTCAGCCAGCCGCTTTGGCCGGCCCGGCGCGCAGAAATTCAATGGCACTCGTGAAGCGTGTCGCGCGTCTACACTCAAGAGAGGCATCCTCGGGAGGCTCACGTGGCATACGGTCCCAAGGGAGGTTCGGGGGAATCGCTCCCCCCGAACGGGGGGGTCTGGGAGGGTTGGCCCTCCGAGGCCGACGCGGTTCCAGGGATCAATCCCGCCTGGCTGGCGGGCACCGCTGATCGTGAGCGGGCGGTGGGCGTGCTCCGCGCGGGTTTCAGCGAGGGACGCCTCACCCAGGACGAGCTTGACGATCGCGTGGCGCAGGCCTACGCGGCGCGCACCTACGGACAGCTCTGGGCGCTGACCGCGGACCTGCCGGCCGGGCCGCTCCCGAGTCCGCAATTCCCGCACGCGCTCCCGTACCAGGGGCCGGGGGCCGTGGTCCCGCCCGCCGCCGCCCCGGCCAGCAACTGGCGGTCCGCCGCCGCGCTGGTCATTACCGCGCTCGTGATATTCACGCTGGCCGCTCTGGTCACGGCCATCATCACCACGCACACCCAGGCCGTTCCGCTCCGGGTCCAGCAGGTGAACCTGCAGCCTTACATCACGTACCAGCAGCCCGCGGCGCCATCCTTTTCCCCGGTGATCTCGCCGCAGCCGTAGAACCGGGCTCCGGGCGGGCACGACGGCCCGTTCGGAGTAAAGAGACTTTCGGGTTACCGCTGTCTGCGATCCGCTGGCTGGGTGGAAAGTGCCGCGACGAACGCCTCCTGCGGCACGTCGACCCGGCCGATGGTCTTCATCCGCTTCTTGCCTTCCTTCTGTTTCTCCAGCAGCTTGCGCTTGCGCGTGATGTCGCCGCCGTAGCATTTCGCCAGCACGTCCTTGCGCAGCGCGCGGATGTTCTCGCGGGCGATGATCCGGGAGCCGACCGCCGCCTGGATCGGCACCTCGAACTGCTGCCTCGGGATCAGCTCCTTGAGCTTCGCGGTCATGGCCAGGCCGTAGTCGCGGGCCTCGTCGGCGTGCACGATCTGGCTGAACGCGTCCACCGGCTGACCCTGCAGCAGGACGTCGACCTTCACCAGGTTCGCCTGCTGCTCGCCGGCGGGCTCGTAGTCGAGCGACGCGTAGCCGCGGGTCCTGGACTTGAGCTGGTCGAAGAAGTCGAAGATGATCTCGGCGAGCGGCAGCGTGTACCGGATCTCCACCCGGTCCGCGGACAGGTAGTCCATGCCGATCAGGGCGCCGCGCCTGCTCTGGCACAGCTCCAAGATCGTGCCGATGTACTCCGCCGGGGAGATGACCGTCGCGCGCACCACCGGCTCGTAAACGCGGTCGACCTTGCCCTTGTGCGGCTCCGGCCCGCCGGGAAAGTCGCTGGGGTTGGTCACCGTGATTTCCTGCCCGGTGTCCATGACGACGCGGTAGACGGCGTTGGGGGCGGTGGAGATCAGCGACAGGTCGAATTCCCGCTCCAGCCGCTCGCGCACGATCTCCATGTGCAGCAGGCCGAGGAAGCCGCAGCGGAAGCCGAACCCGAGCGC
>JASHVM010000647.1:0-2667 GCA_030044595.1 Streptosporangiaceae bacterium | reverse complement strand
CGCTGGCCCATCACCACCCGCTGCCCGTGGTGCGGGTAGGCGCTGCGGCCCGCATATGGTTCCAGCACTGAGGCCTGCGCCTCTTTGACCTGCAAGAACAGCGGGTCGTCGTTGTCGCGGCCGGTCAGCAGCAAGATGTAGCACCGGGTGCCGACGCTGCCCACGCCGACCACCTTGCGCGCGGCGTGGACGTAGCCGAACTCCTCCAGCGGGTGACCCTGGTGGCCCAGCGTCCGCCGGTAGGACGCGAGCAGCTTCTTGATCAGCGGCGCCGGGTCCTCCCACCCGCTCCCCGGCACGATCAGGTCCTCGATCGGGGTGATCAGCGGCGGGTCGGCCACGATCCGCAGCTCACCGCCCACCTCGGCCGCCCGCTTGGCCAGCACCCGGGCGCTGTCGTTGGCGTAGGCCTGGGCCACGTGCTTTTCCGCCCGCCGCGCGGACGTCTTGTCCAGCCGCCTGACGCGGACCTGCTGCCGGACCAGGTCCAGCAGCACCCCGGCTTCCAGCTGGTCATACCACGCGCCCAGCGTCGGCATGTCAGCGGCCCGGCGCATCCGCTCCCGGTACTCCCGCACCCCGGCGGCGACAATCGCGTGCCTGTTACCGGGGGAGAAACCGCGGAACCGGCCCATGACCTCGAAGCTGGCCGCCATCCGCTTGACGTCCCACTCCCACGGGCCGGGCAGGGTCTCATCGAAATCGTTGATGTCGAAGATCAGCTGCCGCTCCGGCGTGCCGAACACGCCGAAGTTCGACAGGTGCGCATCCCCGCACAGCTGCACCGTGATCCCCGACACCGGGCTGGCGGCCAGGTCAGCCGCCATGATCGCCGCCGCCCCCCGGTAAAAGGTGAACGGCGAGACCAGCATCCGCCCGTACCGGATCGGCACCAGCTCCGGCACCCGGGTCGCCGCCTGCTCCTCCAGCAGCGCGACCGGATCCGGGCGGCCTGGCGCCGGCTCCCACCGGCCATGTCCCGACCGCGGCGCCGCGCGGCGGGCAGCCCGCCCCCGGGCCACGCGCTCCTCTGCCGTCAGGTGCGACCGCCGCCACGACGACGCGAACGGCACACCCCGCGCGCCATCAGCTGCGGCCAGCCTGCCTCCCGCAGGCCGTACGGTCGTCGCCATGCTCCCCCGCCCTAATCTGCCGCCGGGCGTTTGCCGCGCGTCCATCGGCAGTTCCCGTTCCTGTAACCCTCATCCGCCCCAAGGGTACAAGCCCGCACACCGGCACGACAGGCTGACCCCCTGCCGCCCCTGTCCATCCCGCTGGGAGACAGCGCTGAGTTACCTGATCGCCCAGGCCAGCAGCATGCACGAGCAGGCAGCGCAGTAAGCACGTCAGCAGGACTGGGGTTCGACGGCTGCGGTTCCCCCACCGAGCCCTGACACCGAGCGCGCCGCACGGGAGTCGGCAGAGGCCCAACCTAATGCGACGACGCCCCGGCTCGTCACGGCTGACATCGTAAGGCAGGGGTGCGTGAACTTGCCGGCCGCCCGGCCGAGCAGCTCGGCGCGGTGCGCTTCGAATGTCTCCAGGCACTGAGCGCACTGGGCTCTGGCAGGCCAGGCCGCCCAGATGCCTGCCGTCTTGTCAGGAGACTCCGCTGCCCGCGCGGGCGGGGACCGGCGTGCCAGCTAGGCCGTTACCTCGTCAGTTAACCCGCTGGATCAGCTGACCCGCGCTGCCGTTGAAGGTGGCGTCCCCGGGATAGCTCGCCTGGATGACGGATGAGCCCGACGACAAAGAGGCGGTGAATGACGCGACGGCCGCGTTCGGGCCATCGGCCTTGAGGACCAGGGAATGCGCGGCCAGGGCGCCGGCGGTGACCGTGACCTCGCCGGTCGGCGGATCGTATATAGCTTCGCTGATATTGCCCTTGACCGTCACCGTGAACGTCATGAGCTGGCCGGCCGCTGACGGATCGGCCGAACTGGTCACCGTCGTGGCCGTGTCCGCCTTGCCCACCTGGACGGTCACCGTGGCCGAGCACCCGCCGGTGCCGGCCGTCGGATCACCCCCGTAGACAGCGGTGATGGTGTCCGCGCCCACCGGCGGCGGGCTGCTGGCATCCCCTCCCGTGTCGAGCACCGCCGTCCCGTCCGCCAGTGGCCTGGTCCCGAGCCTGGTCGTGCCAACCAGGAACGTAACGGTCCCGGCCGGCTCATATTGCGGGTACTCGGCACTGCTGACACGGGCCACCAGGGTTATGTCCTGCCCGAACGCTGTTGCCTGCGGCAGCGCAGACAACCTGCAGGTCGTAGGAACCGTCCTGGCGTGCGGGGACGCCGACGCCGGACCTGCGAGCACGGCCAGCAGCCCGCCCGTCGTGATGGCCAGCGCGGACACCAGCCGGATCAGGCGTCCGGCACGCCCAGAACTTGTCATGGTTTCCTCCCTCATCCACGGCCCGGCCGCCCGGCGGAGCCAGCCGAGCTGGTTGCCGACAATCCAGCTTCGGCCGGGGGAAGGCTGAAAATCCCTAGGGAGCCGCCCTAGTCCGCTCCCTAGGTGGCCTCCCGGCCCCGGCCGGAAGCGGGAGCTGATGCTCGAGGTGGTCCGCCTGCGATGGCCCCGCACGGGTGGAGGCCCGGTAGATAGCCCCCACCCGCCCAAGCTCAAGTATCGATCGTGACTGAACGATCCGATTAATCCGGTCGG
>JASHVM010000646.1:0-17921 GCA_030044595.1 Streptosporangiaceae bacterium | reverse complement strand
GCGGCGGGGTCGCCGAACCGGAGCCACGGCGCGTCGATCAGGCCGCGCTCCGCGCACTCCATCGCCCACGCGATCGTGCCGCCCGCGGAAATCGTGTCGATGCCCAGCTCGTCGCAGCGGGCGCTCGCCGCGAGCACGGCGTCGGGGTCGCTCACCCCGCACATCGGGCCGAGCGCGAAGACGTTCTCGTACTCCACCCGGGCCTTCTTGCCGTCGCGCGAGCGGTAGATGTGCTCGCAGCCGATCGTGCAGGACGCGCAACTGCTGCGGGCCACGCGGCGCATGCCCCGCACATCTTCGGGCACATCCCCGGCTGTCTGCCCGGCGAGTTCGGTCGTGCCGTCGAAGGTCGCGGCCTGGAAGTTACGGGTCGGCAGGGCGCTGATGGCGTTGAACGCGAGCAGGTTGGCCAGCGTGCCCAGCTCGCGGTACTTCGCCGTGGCCGGCCCGAACGACCGTTCTCGCAGGTCGCGTGCTGCCGCCAGGACCGCCGCCGGGTCAGCCGTCGCCACCTTCGCCGCCGCGCGGACCGCGATCGCCTTCAGGTTCTTCGCGCCCATGACCGCGCCCAGCCCGCCCCGGCCCGCGTGCCGCCCGTCGTGCGAGATCGTGGCGTACCGGATACCGCGCTCGCCGGCCGGGCCGATCGCCGCCACCCGCCAGCCGCGGCCGAGCTCGCCGCGCAGACGGCTGTCCGTATCGGCCGCGGTCATGCCCGCCAGGTGCGCGGCGCCGATGAGGCGGGTCCCGTCGCCGTCGACGAGCAGGACGGAGAGTTCCGGTGCGCGGCCGTCGATCACGATCGCGTCGTGGCCGGTGAGCTTCCCCGCGATCGCGAACTGGCTCGAGGCCAGCGCGTCGGTCAGCATACCGGTCAGCGGCGACTTCGCCACGACCGCGAACTTCGCACTCGTGGTCAGCGGCGTGCCGACCAGCGGGGAGAACACGAACGCGAGCGGGGCCCGAGGCCCGAGCGGGTCAGCGCCAGGCGTTCCCAGCTGGCACAGCAGCCAAGTGCCGAGCCCGGAGCCGCCGATGTAGCCGCGCAGCACGGTCTCGGGCAGCGGCTGGTCCTGGCTGGTGCCGCTGGTCACGTCCACGACGAGCACCCGCCCGAAATAACCGCCAGCTGGCATTGCCGTGCCTCCCTTCGCCTCCCGCGCTGGCGCCTGTCGCCCTTATCCTCCCGCGTCGGCGGACAAGAAGAAGACGGTGTCGCCGGGCGCGAGCGGTGTCGCCCGGTCGCGGGTGATCTGGTCGCCGTTCAGCGCCGCCGCCACGTGCCGGTCGAACACGACGGCCAAGGCATCGGCAGCGCCGCCCACGGTGGCGGCGCGGACCACATGGGGTCCGCTGGCGCTAGCGCCTTTCGTGAGAGTCCCGAAGAGCTGGACCGTGACCTCGGGTGCCGACCGGGCGCGTGCCGCCGCGTAGTCCGCGGGAGTATTGACGTTCAGCAGCGAGTCCAGGTCCGGGTCAAGCGCGGCAAGCACCGGGTCCCGTCTCAGCGCCGCCTCATCCAGCGTTTCCACCTGGCACTCCTCGAAGAGGAAGGCAGGCCGGAGCCGGTCCTCCTTGACCAGCCGCTCGGCGGTTCCCGCGAGCGAGACGCGATACGCGGCGGCCAGCGGCTGCTTGTACCCGCGGGCAACCGGCAGGGCGACATCTGTGCCTTCGCTCTCTTCCAGGACGCGGAGCACCCGCCGGATGAAGGCCGGGTGCAGGAAAGGCATGTCGGTGGAGCTGACGAACGCGACATCGGCGCGCCCGGCCAGCGCCGCCAGCCCGGCGGCGATACCCTGCACCGGGCCTTTGCCCTCGCGCGGATCGTCGGCGACCAGGGTGCCTTCCGGCAGCTCCGGGAGGTCCTGGCCAGGGGCACGGACGACCACGACCGGCCCGCTCGTGGCACGGGCCATGATCCGGACCGTACGGCCCAGCAGCGTGGACCCGTACCACTCAAGCGCTGCCTTGGGGGCGCCCATCCGGGATGACCGCCCGCCGGCCAGCACTACTCCCGCGCAAGCCGCCACTTTTTCATGGTACGGCCTCGAAGCGGGGCCGCCGGGATCCGGCTGGTTTGCGGCCCCGGCGGATCCCTATACTGCCCCGGTGCGATCCGATGCTGAGCGGGAGCGGCTGCGGGAGACGTTTGACCAGGCGGCCGAGATCTATCACCGGGTCCGGCCCGACTATCCCGAGGCGCTGTTCGATGACCTGATCGCCGTGGCCGGGCTGGCGCCGGGTGACCAGCTGCTGGAGGTCGGGTGCGCCACGGGCAAGGCTACATTGCCGCTGGCCCGGCGGGGATTCCGCATCGTCTGCGTGGAGCTGGGCGCCGGGCTCGCCGCGGTGGCGCGCCGGAACCTGGCCGGGTTCGACGTCCAGGTGGTCGAGGGGCGGTTCGAGGCGTGGCGGCCGGAGGAGCCGGTCAGCCTGGCGTTCGCGGCCACTGCCTGGCACTGGATCGATCCAGGGGTGCGGTACCAGCGGGCCTGGGAGGCGCTGCGGCCCGGCGGGCACCTAGCGCTTTGGGCGCAGCAGCACGTGTTCCCCGACGGGGGCGATCCGTTCTTCCGCGAGCTGCAGGACGTCTACGACGAGATCGGCGAGGGGCTGCCCGCCGACACCGTCTGGCCCCGGCCGGGAGAACTGCCTGACCAGTGCGCCGAGATCGAGGCCAGCGGGCTGTTCGAGGTGGTGCGGGTCCGGCAGTACGACTGGGAGCGGGTTTACCGAGCCGAGGAGTACATCGAGCTGCTCAACACGTTCTCCGGGCACCTGAGCATGGCGGGTTGGCAGCGGGACCGGCTGTACGGGGAGATCCGGCGGCGGCTGGCGCGGCGGCCGGACCGGTCGGTCCGGCGGGGATGGGGGACGGTGTTGCACGTCGCGCGGCGGCGCGAGCGGCCGACCGTCATGCCGCCCGCTGGATCTGGCTGAGGAACTCGGCGTTGGAGGCGGTCTGGTGGGTCTTGTCGAGCAGGAGCTCGAGGGCCTGCTGGGGCTCGAGGGCGCCGAGCGCGCGGCGGAGCTGGGCGGCGGCGCGGTATTCGTCGGCGGGCATCAGCAGCTCGTCACGGCGGGTGCCGGACGGCATCGGGTCGATGGCCGGGTAGACGCGCTTGTCGGCCAGGTCGCGGCGCAGCCGCAGCTCCATGTTGCCGGTGCCCTTGAACTCCTCGAACAGGACGTCGTCCATCCGCGAGCCGGTGTCGACCAGCGCGGTGGACAGGATGGTGAGCGAGCCGCCGCCTTCGATGTTCCGGGCGGCGCCGAGGAACTGGCGAGGCGGGAGCAGGGCGGAAGCGGCGACGCCGCCCGCCAGGGTGCGGCTGCTGGCCGGGGCGGCCAGGTTGTAGGCGCGGCCCAGCCGGGTGATGGAGTCCAGCAGGACGACCACGTCGCCGCCCGCCTCGACCAGGCGCTTGGCCCGCTCGATGGCCAGTTCGGCGACTCGGATGTGGTCTTCCGGGGCCTGGTCGAAGGTGGAGAATACGACCTCGCCGCGGATCGAACGGCGGAGGTCGGTGACCTCTTCGGGCCGCTCGCCGACGAGGACCACCATCAGCTCGACCTCGGGGTGGCTGTTGGCGATCGAGGCGGCGATGGCCTGCAGGATCATGGTCTTGCCCGCCTTGGGCGCGGACACGATGAGGCCGCGCTGGCCCTTGCCGATCGGGGCCACCAGGTCGATGATGCGCGCGGTGTCGGACGGGTCCCCGTCCTCCAGCCGCAGGCGCTGCTGGGGGTACAGCGGGGTCAGGTCGTCGAAGTGCGGGCGGGCCCGGGCGAGCTCGGGCGGCATTCCGTTGACGGTGTCGACGGTGACCAGAGGGCGGTACTTGGCCCGCCCGCCGGCCGAGGGCCGGGCCGTGCCTTCGATCCGGTCGCCCTTGCGCAGCCCGTGCTGCTTGATCTGGCCGGCCGAGACGTAGACGTCGGACGGGCTGGACCGGTAGCCGTCGACGCGCACCAGAGCGTGCCCGTCGGCGGGATCGACCAGGCCGGATACCGGGACGCTGGCCGACGGCTGGACGGCCCGGGCCGACGCGGCGGATTCCTGGATTGTCGTGGTCATAAGTGGATTTCCTTTCGGGGAAACGGCGAATCCGCGCATGCTGAAAAGAACGGCTGGCGCGGCGCCGGGCGGAGAAGCGGAGGGGCGCTACCTGGGCAGATGAGCCGTCACGGTAGAGCAGGATCCGCTGGGAAAAAGGTGCTCGACGTCGGATCGACGGAGCCGAGAAACGTCACCGAGTAGGTGACTGTTACTGGTAACAGCGGCGGGCGCCAGTTCATTCCGCGCGGTCACGGCGGCGGCGCCCAGGCACCCGGCGAAGATGACGCCGCCCTCAGAAGCGGCCTTGCAGCGACGTCGCGCAGGTAGGACCCGCGGTGTAATCTGGGGAAAATGGAGACGTTGCGGCTCGCGGCGATCCGCTTCTTCGCCGACTTGCCCGAAGACGAGCTTGCCGCCGTCGCCAGCATGGCGTCAGAGGAGGAAATCCCTCCCGGGCAAGTGCTCGCTGCAGAGGGACGCGTAGGGTACTCGCTGTACGCCATCGAGAGCGGCACTGCCGATGTCATCATCGACGGTGAGACGGTGGCAACGATCGGGGCGGGTGACGTCGTCGGCGAAATGGCGGTGCTTATCTCTCCGCCTGACTGGTCCGCGCCGCCGGAGGTGGCGATAGGCGGTTTGCGCACCGCCTCGGTCGTCGCGACCTCGCCGATGCGACTGATCATGCTGTTCAAGCGCGACGTTTGGGCACTGGACCGGCGAGCGCCGGTCATGACTCAGCGGTTGCGGGCAGTGCTCGATGAGCGTCGTGCGCAAAACGCTGAGCGCGCGCTGGGCGATCAGCGCGCGCAAAGCGAGCAGGGCGGTTCTCCGGGCTCAGACAACGCCTAACGTTGGTCTCGCAGCGGTCGGCGGCTAGAGCGGGCCATCACCCTTGGCACGGGAGGGGATGGAGTGCCGGATGATAACAGGATTGTCCAGGTGCCTTCCGGGCCTCGGATGACCACCATCGCGTGGGTAGACTTAGCCGAGATGATCATCATCGTGGCCGGCGTGTCAGGGAGCGGCAAGACGACCGTGAGTGCCCTGCTCGCCCGCCAGTTGCACTGGCTCTTCGCCGACGGGGACGCCTTCCATCTCGCCGCGGCCATCAAGAAGATGCGGGCCGGCGTCCCGCTGACCGACGCTGACCGCTGGCCCTGGCTGCGGGCCATTGCGACCTGGATGGACGAGCGCATCGCGCGGGGTGAGCCGGCGGTGATTTGCTGCTCGGCCCTGAAGCGCTCCTACCGGGATTTCCTGCTGGGCGGCCGCCCCGAGGCGCGGATGGTCTTCCTGGCCGTGGATCGCGACGTGCTGGCCAGGCGGCTGGCGGACAGGCACGGTCATTTCTTTCCCGCGCGACTCCTGAAGAGCCAGTTCGACACGCTTGAGCCGCCCCAGCCGGACGAGCAGACCGTCATCGTCGTTGAGCACTCAGAAGACCGGCCTGCTGATACGGTCGCGAGGATCATCGGGCTGCTCGGGCTCGGCGGCGGCGTCGGCTCGAGCGCCCCCGGCGGTGAGCATGAAGCTGGTACTTGACCTGCACGACATTTACAACCGCGGCCAGGACATCGACCGGGCCCTGCAGGCGATCATCGACGAGGCCGAGGCCAAGAAGGCGCCGCTGGTGGAGATTATCCCGGGCAAGGGGTCGGGACAGCTCAAGAAGCACGTGCTGCGGTTCCTCGAGCGGAAAGAGATCAAGGCGAAGTACCACCGGGTCGAGAAGGACTCGAAGAACTTCGGCCGCCTGTTTGTGCATTTCCGCTGGTGAGCAGCGTAACCTCGGGCGAGGTGGCCGCTGCGCGGTTCTTGCCCGCCCGTCTACCCTGACACGGGTGTCGGCCAGACGGGGATAGTTATAGCCGCCCCGGGAAGCATTCGGTGCACACTCTGAACAAGTATCGATATGTTCCGACTGGCAGCATTCAGCACGACATCCGACCGAGACTTAGGAGGCGTGTCATGCGGTTTACGCTCTTGGCTCGCCGGCTTATCCTGGCTGCGGCGCTGGGCCTGGCGCTCACCGCTACGGTCGCCGCCTGCAGCAGTTCCAGTTCCAGCAGCCCGCCGGCGGCGACGTCATCTCCCGCGACGACCGCCGCCTCCTCCGCCCCAGCGTCCTCGAGCACCGCCAGCGCCGCGGCCGAGATCACCGCGAACTGGGAGAAGTTCTTCAGCTCCAGCACCCCGACTTCGGAGCGGGTCGCCCTGCTGCAGAACGGCAGCAAGTTCACCGCGGCCATCACCGCCCTGTCCAAGTTGCCGCTGGCGAGCGGGATCGGGGCGAAGGTTACCGCGGTGACGGTAAAGTCCCCCACCTCGGCAACCGTGACGTACAGCATCACGGGGAACGGGTCGACCCTGCTGTCCGGGCAGAGCGGTACGGCGGTCTACGAGGACGGTACCTGGAAGGTCGGCGATGCCAGCCTGTGCGGCCTGTTCAAGCTGGTGCCCGGGGGCACGGTGCCGTCCGCGTGCAACTCGGCTAGCTGAGGCAGGGTCCGTCAGGTGGCCAGGCCTGTCGAGGCGGTATCCGGCGGCCAGTACGGTGAGCCGCGGGTCGTCCCCCGCGGCGGCCGGTCGCTGGCGCTCGCGACGCTGTGCACGCTGCTGTTCCTCACCTTCCTCGACAACACCGTGGTCAGCGTCGCGCTCGGGGACGTGCAGACGAGCCTGCACGGGACCGTGACCAACCTGCAGTGGGTCGTCGGCGCTTACGCCCTCACCTTCGCCAGCCTCATGCTGGCCTGCGGGATGATCGGCGACGAACTCGGCAGGAAGAAGGTCATGCTGTCCGGCGCCGGCGTGTTCTGCGCCGGCTCGGTGCTGTGCGCGCTCGCCCCGAACGTCGGGGTGCTCATCGCCGGCCGCGCCGTGATGGGCATGGGCGCGGCCGCCAGCGAGCCCGGTACCCTCTCGATGCTCCGCCACCTGTACCCCGAGTCCAAGGCCAGGAGCAGGGCGATCGGGGTCTGGGCCGGCACGTCCGGGCTGGCGCTCGCGGCCGGCCCGGTCATCGGGGGCCTGCTGGTCGGCGTGTGGAACTGGCGGGGCATCTTCTGGTTCAACCTGGCGTTCGGGCTGGCCGCGCTGGTCGTGGCGGTGGCGATCCTGCCGGAAAGCGCTGACCCGACCGCGGCGCGCGTCGATACCGCAGGCACATTCCTCGGCGCGGGGGCGCTGGCCGCGTTTGTCTTCGCGATCATCGAATCGGAGTCGGCCGGCTTTTCAAACGTGGCCGTGATCGTCCTGCTCTGCGTCAGCGTGGCGCTGCTGGTGGCGTTCGTCTGGTGGGAGCGCCGCGCCGCCAATCCGCTGCTGGACCTGCGTTTCCTGCGCATGCCGCAGTTCACCACGCCCAACATCACCGCGTTCTGCACCTACTTCGCCACCTTCGCCATTTTCTTCTTCACCGCGCTCTACCTGGTCGAAGTGGTGAACGCGTCCGGCTACCGGCTGGCCGCCGTGTTCTTGCCGATGACCATCTTGATGATCGTGGCCTCGGTGCTCGCCGGACGGTGGACGGCTCTGGTCGGGCCGCGCTGGTCGATCACGATCGGATGCCTGCTCCTCGCCGTCGGCCTGTTCCTGGCCAGCGGGTACCTGTCCCCGCACCCGGATTACGGGCCGCTGATCGCCGCGCTCGCGCTGGCCGGGATCGGCATCGGCACCACGGTCGTGCCGATCACCTCCTCGGTGCTGACCGCGGTGCCGCCGGAGCGTTCCGGCATGGCCGCTTCGGCGACCAACACCAGCCGGGAGATCGGCGCGGTGACCGGGGTCGCGATCTTGGGCTCGCTCGTGTACTCACGGCTGATCGCCAACCTCAACGCGCAGCTGAACCACATCGGCATCCCGGCCAGCTACCACGGCGAGGTCATCACCGCGATCGAGACCGGCACGATCCCGAAGAACACCACCAACTACGGGGCGTTCCAGAAAATCATCGACGAGGTGATCGGCGCGGCCTACTCGGCGTTCCACGCCGGCCTGCAAGCGGCGCTCTACCTATCGGCCGGGCTGGCCGTTGCCGCTGCGCTGCTAGCCTTGATCACCCTGCGCTCGCAGCCGGTGGACGCAGGGTCTTGACTTTTCGGGCCAGGTGAGCGATTCAGGTATCGGGCGGCCAACCTCGGCCGCGCTAGCAAGGAGAAGCTGACCATGGTCTGTCGGACCCGGCCCGCGATCAGGGTGGCGGCGGTCGTCCCGGTCGTCTTGCTGGTGCTCTGGAAGCTGGCCGGGCCGTTCCGCGACACGGCCGCGCTCCTGGTCGTGATCGCGGTGGTCACCGCGGGTGCCGCCGTTGCCGCGGCGTTCGCCCTGGCGGCCCTCCTGTCGGCCCGCCGCGGGAGCGCGGCGGCCGGCCACATCCCGAGCCGTCAGCACGACGCGGCCGAGCCGCCGGTGCCCCGGTGGCCGGACCGGCCGATTTACCGCGCCGGACCTGCAGGCCACGGGGAACAGAAAGGCCGCGTCGGCTCGGCCGTCTAACCTGCTCCCGTACGCGACGGCGAGAAGGGCTCTCTAACATGGCCATCCGGCTGGGCAGCACGGTGATCAACTGCGCGGATATGGAGCTCATGACCCGTTTCTGGTCTCAGGCGCTCCACCTTGTTCCCTCGTCAGCGGAAGACGGCGACGACTTCCGGGTACTGCGGGGCGACCGGGTCAACCTCTCGCTTCAGCTGTCGCGCACGCCGGTCAGCGCCCGTGACCAGATGCACCTGGACCTGTACAGCGGCGACCAGGCCGCCGAGGTCAGGCGGCTAACCGGGCTCGGAGCCGCGGTCGTGCGGCACCATGACGATCCCGAAGACGACTACGTGGTCATGACCGACCCCGAGGGCAACCAGTTCTGCGTGTGCGCCGTGGCCGTCCCGGGCGGCGGCGCGGCAGGCACGGATCTGGGTTTCCGCGGTGAGGTGGCCGACTTGTATCACAGGTACCGCCATGGTTACCCCCCGGCTGTGATCGATGTCCTGGCCGACGCTTTCGAGCTCACCGCTCAGGACCTCGTGGTCGACCTGGGCTGCGGCACCGGCCAACTCGCCCTGCCGATCGCCGGCCGGGTACGCGCCGTGATAGGCGTGGACCCCGAGCCGGACATGCTGCAGCGAGCCCGGCAAGCGGCCCGCGACGCGGGCGTATCCAACGTGAGCTGGATGCTTGGCGCCGATACCGACCTGCCGGCGTTGGGCGGCCTGTACGGCGGGAAGCCGGTCGCGGCGGTAACCATCGGCCAGGCCCTGCACTGGATGCGGCACGAGGAGCTGTTCCGTTCGGTCGTCCCGCTGGTGCGTCCCGGCGGCGGTGTGGCGGTGGTGACCAACGGGACGCCGCTATGGCTGCAGGAAAGTGCGTGGTCACGCGCCCTAAGCGAATTCCTGGAACGGTGGTTCGGCGCCAAGCCCACCAACCCGTGCGGGACCGACGAGCCAAGCCAGCGCAAGTATGCCGAGGCGTTGGCCCGGGCGGGGTTCGAGGTATCAGGCGCTGCGGTCGACTACGTCGCGGAACTGAGCCTCGACCAGATCGTCGGCGGGATCTACTCGGCGCTGCCGGTCGACCGGCTGCCCGCCCCGGATCAGCGCCCGGCCTTCGCCGAGCAGGTCCGTGCCGCCGTGGGCGCGCGGGACCGTTTTGCCGAACCCGTCCGCGTCGCCATGCTGATCGGCCGTATCCCCAGATAGCGGGCGCGCAGCCGGCGCCGAGGCCGGCCGCCGAGCCGTAGTATGACCGAAGGAGCGACAGAGGGGAAGTCCTCGTGTTCAAGACGACCGACGCTGGCTTCGTCGAGATGCGGATCGCCAAGGTGGTCGGCTTCGGGCCGCCGCTGGCGGAGGGGTTCTTCCAGTGCGTGGTCCTGGACGAGGTGTCCGGGGACAGGCACCTTGTGATCTCGATCGGCGACACGGAGGCGTTCAGCCTGGCCGCTCACCTCCAGGGCCTGGAGTTCGGCCGCCCGATGACGTATCGCTTCGCCGCGGCGCTGATCCAGCGCCTCGGCGGCCACGTCCGGCGGGCACGGATCGATCGCCTGGTGGACGGTGCCTACGCCGCGACGGTCGAGGTCGACGGCCCGCTCGGGACGCAGCCTGTCGACGCGCGGTCCAGCGACGCGCTGAACCTGGCCGCGATCACCGGCGCGCCGGTATTCGTCAGCCTCGAGGCGATAGAGGATTGCCGCAGGCGGCAAGCAGATGACTCGCCCGAGGCCAGGCTGCTGCGCCTGGCCCCGACCACTCCGCAGATGACGATCTCGAGGGAGCCGGCGTAGATCAGCTGCTCGATGGACTTGGCTTCAGCGTGTGCCGGTTTGCTCGGCTGCGTCGACGGATCCCGGTTAACCCGCATGAGCCGCGCCTTTCCACGCGCTGTCGCCTTGTTATCTGCACTGAACCTTCATCGTGGTCTTGGATTGACCCGGCATAGAGCTTTCGGCAGGTAAAAAACCCTGTTTCACGTCGGGACCCGGCGGAAATGTACCATTCCAGGCTATGCCGCGGAAGATTAGAAGATGAAGGGAATCAGCATCTTCGTTGACCGCTTGTACTCCGGATACGAGTCGGGGAAGCGGCCGGCCATGAAGCGCTCCTCTTCGGTTGCGCTGTAGATGAAGTACGCTCCAAGCAGGGCCACCGCTACCAGCCAATATAGGCTGACCGCGATCGTCGTACCGATCATCGCGAGGATGATGCCCGAGTAGATGGGGTGGCGGACGCTGCTATAAGGACCGGTTGTGACCAGTTCCGGGTCGGCTTTCTGAGACATCGGCATCCCCCAGTTTCGGCCGAGGTACACCCTGGCCCAGATAGCCAGCGCCAACCCGAGCAAGAAGACGGCCAAGCCGATTCCTTCCAACCATGGATTGCTCACCGCGGCATGGTCTTTAAAAGCTTTGACACGCAGCAGCAGAAGAATAACGAGAATGACACCAATCCGGACACCCGCAAATCGGGTCCATCGTGTCTGACCGGCCTTGACACCGATGGACGCCACGAGCCAATAGATCCAGAAGGCTATCCAGCAGACAAAAATGACGAGGTCGATGACATGCATAGCGGACTCCCCCATCATGATACGACGGCCAGGCGGACCGCCGCGCCACCGCTGGCGCGGCCAGTCCCGGCGCGGCCATTATGGCCCGCGAGTATCTCCGCCGCGAGGACCCGCGATGACCAGCGATAACCAGCGCTGGACGCTGGGCCGCATCGAAGACGCCGCCTCGCGGCCAGGTTTAGCCTGCAGGCGAGAGGGCGCACAACAGATCTGGCATTTGACTGCCGGTTGCTCGATTGCGCCGCGTGGGCATCTGGCAATTCGACGGGACCGGGGCTCGCGCGAGCCCCTGCGGGCCGTGGCGGCGTGGCCCGGCGGACCCCGGGTGCGCGTACTGTCAGCTCTTGAACGCTTCTTGCAGCTCCCTGGTGATCTGGTCCATCGAGGCTTCCATCTCGCGCTTGACGACCTTGGTACCGGTGAACACGTTGTCGAGTGCTGGTTCGATAGTCGCCTCGCCAATCACAATGAGCCCTGCCTGGTCGGCAACGAGCTCCTCGGCCGCCTCGTCCAACTCCTTGCGGGGCAGGTTCCCGCGGCCGAACCACTCGGGGATGACGCGGGCGTGCGGCCGGTCCAGCCGCTTGACCACGTGCGGCTTGCCGTTCTCCTTGTCGATCACGGCCGCGTCGTACTTGCCGACCCCTTCGTCCTTGTGCAAGTGCTCGATGGTGTCCAGCACTGCCTGCGCAGCCGCGACCGTCGGGTACGAGGCGGCGTACACGACCACATATTCTGGCTCAGCCATGGCATCTCCTTGGGTTAACCCGGTGGATGAGTTTGGCGCTGGCCTGAGCTGTGACGCAAGCCAGGCCGTATACCAGCATCGCGCCGCAGCTCCGCCGAGTCCAGCGTATCGGGGCCTGACCGATCGTGCGGGCCTCTCCTGTCCCGCTATCGTTGCGTAACGGTCCTGCTCTGCGGGCTAGGTAGGCTGTTTTGAGGATCAGCGATGGTTACCTTCGGTCTGGTGCACGGCGCTTACCACGGCTCCTGGTGCTGGCAGAGACTCACGCCCGAGCTGGAGCGTTTCGGTCATCGGGTGCTCGCCGTGGACCTGCCCAGCGAAGATCCCCGAGCCGGGGCACCTGAGTACGCCGCGGCCGCACTGGGAGCCTTCGCAGAAGCTGACGAAGATCTCGTGGTCGTCGGCCATTCCCTCGCTGGGCTGACGATCCCGCTGATCGCCGCGGCCCGCCCAGTGCGCCAGCTGATCTTTCTCAGCTCCATGCTCCCGCGGCCGGGCAAGGCTCACGACCAGGTCCTGGACGCAGAGCCAGATATGATCCTTCCCGGCCCGAACGGCGGTGCCTACCAAGAGCCCAGGGGGACAGTCCGGTGGCGGGTGGACGCGGCCGCCCGCTGGTTCTACGCTGACTGCCCAGCTGATCTGGCCCTCTGGGCGGCCTCCCGTATGCGCGGCCAATGCTGGAAAATCACCAGCGAGGTCACCCCGCTGTCGGCGTGGCCGGACGTGCCGTGTGCTTACGTACTGGGCGCTCGCGACGTGGTTATCAACCCGGCGTGGTCACGTCGGGCCGCACCCAGCGTTCTGGGCGTGCGGCCCATCGAGATCGACGGCGGCCATTCCCCTTTCTTGGCCATCCCAGCGGCTCTGGCCCAGATATTCAATGATCTGGCCATAGCCGCGGGTTAGCGCAGCATCCCTGATACATGAGCCGCTGGGCCGGGCGTCCATTCGGTCGGGGTTGGCACTTTCTATATTTCCCGTGGTGGTTTACATCGTCGCGTTCGCGATCGCCCGGATCTCCCCCGGGCTGGCCTCGCGGTATACGTCTCAGGACGCGTCTTGTATTTCCTCGCGATCACGGTTCTGCACTCGGTGGCTCCGCGCGGCTCGGCGGAGCGTCAGTTCACCTAGTCACAGGACGCTCGGAATTGTCCTCTTAATGTAGGGCCGGTGAATTGCGGCAGGCCCCACGCTGGCTGCGACGCGCTTGCCTCTGCCATGATGTGAGTTCGGCTGTCGTTGCTGAGATTGGCGGGCACATGGATCTAGGCCAGGAGACGGAGGTCGGCCCTGCTGGTGAGGGGGCGGCCGCCGCGGCCGGGATGGTGCTGCTGACGCTGGCGTCGGCGCAGTTCTTGATGACGCTGGACAGCTCGGTCATGAACGTGTCGATCGCGACGGTGGCCAAAGATGTTGGTACGACGGTGACCGGCATCCAGACCGCCATCACCTTCTACACGCTGGTGATGGCATCGCTCATGATCACCGGGGGTAAGGTCGGCCAGATCCTGGGCCGCAAGCGCGCCTTCGCCATCGGCTGCATCATCTACGGTTCCGGGTCGCTGATCACCGCGTTGTCGCCGAATCTGGTCGTGCTGATGCTGGGCTGGTCGGTGCTGGAAGGCGTGGGGGCGGCGCTGATCATGCCCGCGATCGTGGCCCTGGTCGCTTCCAACTTCGCCCGCCCGCAGCGCCCGCGCGCGTACGGGCTGGTCGCCTCGGCGGGCGCGATCGCGGTGGCGGCCGGGCCGCTGATCGGCGGCCTGTTCACCACCTACGCGTCCTGGCGGTGGGTGTTCGTCGGGGAAGTCCTCGTCGTGCTGATCATCTTGGGGCTCACCGGCCGGATCGCTGACACGCCGCCCGAGCGGGGTGCGCGGCTGGACCTGGTGGGCACGGTGCTGTCCGCGCTGGGCCTGGGGCTGATCGTGTACGGCATCCTGCGCGGCGGCACGTGGGGTTTCGTCCAGCCCAAGCAAGGCGCCCCCCAGTGGCTGGGCTTGTCACCGGTGATCTGGCTAATCCTGTCGGGCGGCGTGGTGCTGCGGGTCTTCATGTGGTGGGAGACCCGCCGGCGGGATCGCGGCGGCGCCGTGCTGGTTGACCCGGCGATGCTGCGGAACCGGACCCTGCGCGGCGGGCTGACCGCATTCCTGTTCCAGTACCTGCTGCAGGCTGGCCTGTTTTTCGCGGTGCCGCTGTTCTTGTCGGTCGCGCTCGGCCTTTCGGCGGTCGCGACCGGCGTGCGGCTGCTGCCGCTGTCCATCACGCTGTTGCTGGCCGCCGCGGGGGTGCCCAAGGTCTTCCCGGACGCCTCCCCGCGGCGCGTGGTCCAGATCGGGTTCCTCGCGCTGTTCGCCGGAATCGTGATCATGGTGGCCGCGCTCGACGCCGGGGCCGGACCCGAGATCGTGACCTGGCCGCTGCTGCTCGCCGGCCTCGGTGTCGGCGCGCTGGCCTCCCAGCTCGGCAGCGTGACCGTGTCCTCGGTTCCCGACGAGCAAAGCGGCGAGGTCGGCGGAATCCAGAACACGGTGACCAACCTCGGCGCCTCGATCGGGACCGCGCTGGCCGGCGCGGTGCTCATCGCGGCGCTGACCACGTCCTTCCTGGCCGGCATTCAGAACAACCCCGACGTCCCCAAGGACGTCTCCGCCAAGGCTCAGGTAGAGCTTTCGGCGGGCATCCCGTTCCTGTCCGACAAAGACCTCCAGGCCGCACTTGACCGGGCCGGGGTGCCCGCCAAGGCCGCCGACGCGATCGTGGCCGAGAACGCCGACGCCCGCATCGACGGGCTCCGCTCGTCATTGTCGCTACTCGCCCTCATCGCGTTGATCGCGCTGTTCACCACTCGCCAGATCCCGGCGCGCCAGCCATCCGCAGAACCCAGCGGGCCTCCCCCCGACTACGGGCCGCCTCCGGATCCGTAGGAGCGGGCGGATCACCGACTACCGTCCATCGCGGCCTGCGCGCCGAGCCGATCACCGAAAACCGGTGTGACGTCGAGTGGATCGTGCCGTAGCCTCGCCGAGTGACCAACTCTGCGATGGTCGATGGTCTCGCACGTGCGTCCGTGGTCGTAGGCGACCTGGTCGACCGTATAGCTGCCGACCAGTGGACGGTGCCGACCCCGTGTACAGAGTGGAACGTGCGCGATCTGGTCAATCACCTCGTCGGGATGAACCTCGTGATCGCGGCACTGTTCGAGGGAAGCCCGACGCCCGAACGCAGGGCCGACCGTCTCGGCGCCGATCCGGCCAGGGCCTACCATCGATCTGCTGCCACGTTGCAGGCCGCCGCTGCCCTGCCAGGGGTTCTGGAACGAAGCCGGGCGACACCGCTGGGCGTTGCCACCGGCGCTGAGCGGCTGCAGTGGCGCGTCGCGGATCTGCTCGCGCACGGGTGGGACCTTGTCCAGGCAACCGGCGCCGCGGTAGAACTGCCCGACGATCTCGCCGAGCAGGCGCTCACGTTCGTCCGAGCCGAACTGCCCAGCCAACCGCGGGCCGGACGATTCGCCGATCCGCAGCCGATCCGAGACGACGCACCCGCCATCGACCGGCTGGCGGCATTCACTGGTCGGCCAGTTCCCTGGACGCCGTGAGCGCACGCGCGCGATCCCTGCCCGCGAGACCGGATCCGCCAGTGCCGTCAGGTGGTTGATCCTAGGTCAGACCCGACGGGTGCCTGTCCGCGGGGAACCCCGCAGCAGCTAATTTGCCCTCTGGCCTGTGGCGGGTTCTGACCGATGTGCCGCCGGTTCGTTTCTGACCGTCCGCCGCTCCCCGGTTGCCGTGGTCGCTGGCTGGGTTAGGCGCGGCCGTCGTGGCGTACGGTGAGGGGGATCGCGTCGCCCCAGCCGCCATCGGTGGACAGGATGGCAGTGTCGCCGGGCCGGACGTCGCGGGGCGGGGTGAGCGTGTGGGTGGTTTCGGTGCTCCGGATGAGCAGGCCGCCGAACTTGAGTTCCTGGCGCCAGATCGTGGTGTCGAGCCGCCCAGGCGCGGTGACGGGCAAGGCGAGGCCCGCGGGGTAGGCGGAGGCCGTCGCCGGATCGGCGTAGCTGATCTCGGTGAACAGCTCGCGGCTGGTGAGCAGCGTCATGTCCGGCCCGGCCAGCGCCCGGCGGACCCGGGTTGCCCGCGGACCGGGGGAGGGCGATAGCCGTTCCATGACGGTGGAGTAGTCAGCGGTGGGGACCTGGCGGATGGCGGCCATGGTGATTCCGGTGTGGGCCTCGGCCCGGCCGACGGCGCTGTTCCAGCGGTCTTGCAAGGTGTTTCCGGCCGGATCAGGGCGTGCCGAGTCGTAGCCCGCGACGGTGTAGCGCACAGTGCCGGGGATGAACACGGTGCCGGGACGGGCGAAGCGGGTGGCCAGCCCGGCCATGAGCTGCTGCTGCGGCAGGTCGCGGCGAGGCTCGTTGTGGTAGACCATCCCGAAGATGACGTCGAAGCTCCCGGTGCTGGCGGGGAGATCGGCAAGGTCGCACTGGCGGAACTCGATCCGGTCGGCGACGCCGTTTTCGTCTGCCAGCGCCCGCGCGACGTCAAGACGGCCGCGGTCCACGGCGACGACCCGGCGGGCACCGAGCCGGGCCGCCATGATGGCCAGCACTCCCAGTGCCCCGCATCCAGCGTCGAGCACCACCGACGATGGCCCGATCGACGACGACATCGCCAGCCGCAGGGCCAGGATGCGCTCAGGCGCGCCGGCCAGCAGCATCATGTGGACCAGCGGCGAGCTGCCCTCGCTGAGCCGGGCGCGGTGAGTCATATCGGCTCCCTTGCGGATCTCGTGTCCTGGACCAGGCATGCCACGACGGCTAAAGCGGTCGTCAGCCTGTTCCATCCCCGCTTCGCGCTACCGCATCCATCCGGCGCCCGTCCGCTACGGCACGATAGAGCGCGACCAGGCACATGAGCAGCAGAAGCCCACGGCAGCAGCTTGGGCTCCCGGGTATCGCCAAGACCTCGAGGAACGCCTCGATATCAGCTCGCCAAGCAGGCTCATCACCACGTTCGCGCCCTTCGCGCTGGGCGGTGATGTTTCCGGAACGGTCCGGCTGTACGTTTCGTCACGTGGATCAGGCACAGCGTGATCAGTGGGGGCATGGTAAGACACGCCCGATAAATTCCGGGTGCCCCGGCCCATGATGTGAGCGACCCACCCACCGAGGTAAGCGGCAAACAGTACCGCAAGCCAGATGATCAGGAGCGCGGGGAAACTCATAATGCTCAACGTGATGCCCTTTCTTGATTACGCCGAAATCCTCTGACAGACGAGCCAGAAGTAGCCGTGACGGACCGCTCGTCGCCCTCGCTAATTGCAGGCTAATTGCCCAACGGGGTAGTGTCATCGGTCTGCGCCTGCCCGGTCAGCTGGCACTGCCGGACAGACATCATGCACCCAGCCGGCATCGCCCCTGCGACGTGCGTTCTGTCCCGGTTCAATCGTCCGGCCACAGGCTTTGCAGGTGCTACCCGCGGCGTGAGCGAAGTGATCTTCCCCGGTCGCCTGGCCGCGCTCGCTGGGCTTGGCGTGCGCAAGTGATTTGCTCTCTGCGTTTATGCTGCCTTGCTGGGGACCCGTGATCATTCGTACAACCTCCGCCGAGGTAGGAAGCTGGGGTGCAGCTGATGGCCGCATTATGTCACTATTCCGCGGGGGGGCTGACCGCCGGCTTAGAAGCCTGTTTGCGCAACGGGTCAGCTCGCGTACTGGCCGGGCCGCGGCGCGATTGAGTATGTTGGCCTTACGGAGCTCCGGTCGTGACCGGGAGGGACCATGGGCTACCGTGCCGTCGCGTTGTCGCAGGTGTACGGGTCCGGCGCCGAGGCCATCGGCCGCGCCGTGGCCGACCAGCTCGGCTTCGGCTACCTGAACGAGGCCATCGTGGCCCAGGTCGCCAGAGACCGCGGCGTGGATCGGGCCGTCGTCAGCGAGGCTGAGCAGCGCAAGTCGTTCTTCAGTCGACTTGCGGAGATGGCGCTCCGAGCCGCCCCGGACGTGAGTTCGCCGCCGCCGCTGTACGCCTTC
>JASHVM010000645.1:0-2506 GCA_030044595.1 Streptosporangiaceae bacterium | reverse complement strand
TCACCGTGGCCTGGAGGCCGTCGGGCGTGCGGGCCGCCACGTACTCGCGGAACGCGGCGCCCACGTCCGCCGGGTCCTGGTCGGCAACCAGCCGGAACGAGATCTTGGCGTGCGCGGCCTGCGGGATGATGGTCTTGCCGCCCGGGCCGGTATGGCCGCCCCACATTCCGTTGATCTCCGCGGTCGGCCGGGCCCAGATCCGCTCCAGCGTGGTGAAGCCCTGCTCGCCGTCGGCGGCGCGGCTGCCGCCGGCCTCGGCGAGCCACTGCTTCTCGTCGAACGGCAGCCGGGCGAACAGTTCCCTTTCCTCATCGGACAGCGGCAGCACCCGGTCGTAGAAACGGGGCAGCGTGACGCGGCCCGCCTCGTCGTGCAGGCCGGCCAGCAGGCTCGCCATCGCGTGCAGGGGGTTCGGCACCGCGCCGCCGAACGAGCCGGAATGCAGGTCGTGGCCGGGCCCGGTCAGCGTGACCTCGGCGGCGGCCAGCCCGCGCATGCCGGTGCACATCGACGGAACGTCCGCGGCCCACATGGTGGTGTCGCTGATCACGATCACGTCGCAGGCCAGCCGGTCACGCTCGCGCTGCACGAGGTCGGCGAAATGCTCCGAGCCGGACTCTTCCTCGCCCTCGACGAGCAGCTTGATGCTGACCGGCGGCGACGCGGCCCCGCTGGCGGCAAGGCAGGCTCTGACGCCCAGGGAATGCAGGAGCACCTGGCCCTTGTCGTCCGAGGCGCCGCGCGCGTGCAGCCGGCCGTCGCGCTCGGCGGGCTCGAACGGCGGGCTTTCCCATTCTTCCAGCGGCTCGACCGGCTGGACATCGTGGTGGCCGTAGACCAGCACGACGAGCGCGTCCGGGTCGGCGGCCGGCCATTCGGCGAAGACCGCGGGCAGCCCCGGTCCGGGGGTCTCCCACACCTCCGCGACCGGGAAGCCTGCGGCGCCGAGATGCGCGGCGAGCCATTCGGCGCTGCGCCGCACGTCGGCGTGCCGGGCGGGATCGGCGGAGATCGAGGGTACCGCCAGCCACTGCTTCAGCGCGCCGGTGAACTCGCGCGCGTTCGACTCGACGTAATCGCGGACATCCATGCCTAGACCGTACCTAGGACCCGGTCGATTCGAAGGCGTCATCGCGTCCCCGCAGCCCGGCCGATGGTATCGACACGGTCCGCCCCGGGCGGCTGGTGACCCAGCCCACCCGGGCCGGTTCCTCGCCGACGCTCTTCAGCGCGGCCATCGCCGCCTGCTGCTTGGCCGGGGGGATGATCACGCAAAATCCGGTGCCCATGTTGAATGTCGCGTACATCGTGGCGGCCGGGACCTGCCCGGCCCGGGCGATGAGCGCGAAGATGGGCGGCGGCGGCGGCAGCGCGTCAAGCTCATAGGACACGTCGGCGGCCAGGCGCGCGAGGTTGAGCAGCCCGCCGCCGGAAATGTTCACCAGGCCCCGTGGCTCCACGCCCGCGGCCCAGAGCGCCTCGGCGGCGCCCACGTAGACCCGGGTCGGCTGCAGCAGCGCGTCGTCCAGGTGCCGGGCGGTGCCCGGTACCACGTCGGCCAGGGTCATCCCGGCCTGCTGAAACAGGACGCGCCGGGCCAGCGAGTAACCGTTGCTGTGCAGGCCGGCACTGGGCAGGCCGAGGATGACGTCACCGGGCCGGACCGCGGACCCGTCCAGCGGCTTGCGCCCGGGAGGCAGCGCCCCGATCGCCGTACCGACCAGGTCGAGCATGGGACGGCCGCTGGCCGGATCGGCGAGCATCGCGCCTATCTGGGCGATCTCGCCGCCGGGGACGGCGATCCCGGCCAGGTCGGCCCCCAGGTACAGGCCGCGGGCGACCTCTTCCAGGACGCCCTCGTCGATCCGGTCGATCGCCACGTAGTCCAGCAGCGCGAGCGGTACCGCGCCGACGCAGATCAGGTCGTTGACGTTGTTGGCCACGCAGTCGATCCCGATCGGCTCCCACCGGTTCGCCTCCCGGGCGATCAGGATCTTGGTGCCCACGCCGTCGGTGCTCAGGGCCAGCGTCGGCCCGGGCGGGATCTGCATCAAGGTGGCGAAGTAGCCGCTGGCCAGGCCGCTGATGCTGGCCGCCAGCGGCGATCTGGCCTGGGTCCGGGCCAGCCACGGGCGCATCGCCCGGGTGAACACGTCCTGCTCGCGCGCCTCGTCAACGCCCGCGCTCGCGTAGGTGGGAGGGGGGTGATCCTGGTCCATGGCAGCTCACTGTCCGTCCGGCGGCTTCGGCTGCCTATGCTAACGACCGGCCGGCGCGGCAAAGACACTGGACACGCGGCCGTGCGGAAACTTGCCGGTTATCCGGGGGTGATACCACGGCCGTTAGGAATAATTGATTTTTCAAATATCTTATGCTGATAGGAGACCGTTGGAGGGAACATGCCAGCCATCACCGTCGACAACATCCTCGTATTGCCGCGGGTTCCGGAGCCCGATGTCACCCGGGGCGAGCGGAAGGTGGCCTCGGTCACCACTGCCCCGTCGGG
>JASHVM010000644.1:0-3349 GCA_030044595.1 Streptosporangiaceae bacterium | reverse complement strand
CGGTGCTGGCCGGGGACGTCATCGAGGCGACGGCCACGGTCACCGCGGTCGGGCGGCGCAGCCGGCGGCTCGCCTTCGAGGCGCAGGTCGTGTGCCGCGCCGACCCGGCGCGAGGCGCCTCGGCGGCCTCGGTGCTCGGCGAGCCCATCATCGCCGTCACCGCCTCCGGCACCGTCGTGGTGCCCGCGGCCAGCTAGGCGCGCGGCCTGGCCAGCGCGCTTTTGACGCTGGGAAACGGTATCGTCGCCGCACGATATAGTGTCCGGCGGGAAATGTTGCACGGACGTCAATGTCCCAGGCAGGCCCGGATGGTGATATGGCCCCGCTAACCCAGCAGGACTTCGAGCGACTGCTGGAGTTCCGCGTCACCCTGCGGCGCTTCCAGCGATGGAGCGAGGACCAGGCTCGGGCCGAGGGCCTTACCCACGTGCAGCATCAGCTGCTGGTGGCGATCAAGGGACATCCGGGGGACAGGCCGCCGACGGTGGGCGATCTGGCTGGTTACCTGCTTCTGCGGCCGCACAGCGCGGTGGAGCTGGTCGACCGCGCCGCGGCTGCCGGGCTGGTGGAGCGGGTGTCGGACGACGACGATGGCCGCGTCGTCCGTGTCCGCCTGACCAGGACGGGGGATCGCATACTGCGGAAGCTGACCCGGGCGCACCTGGACCGCCTGCATGAACTTGCGACCGTCTTGAACGAGCTCATGACCCGGCACGACGGCGCTGATGATTCCCACCCCGCGGGCGCAAGTTCCCCGGGCCCGGGGCCGGCAGGCGGCCGGGCATCTCCGGGTGAGTCCCGCAGCCGCACCGGGTAGAACGTGACCAGGGCCTGGAACCTGCATCGCTTCACGTTCGTTTACTCGTTTCGGGACCCGGAACGTATCCGCACTACGTCATTAACGCGTATCGTGACACGATATAGATATCGATGGCCGCAGAATTCGGCCCTCGGAGCCCGTGCGCGATGCCCCACAGTTCCTGGGCTCGTAGGTTACGATTTGCGTGAGTGATCGGTGGTGGCGAACATGAAGCAGTACAAGTTCCAGGCCCTGGTTACGCCCTACCGGGACCAGGACGGCGGTTCACGCGAGCAGCTCGGTTCCGGGTCGCATCGCATGGTGCTGCGCGCCAAAAACAGCGAAACCCACCGCAGCCAGGTCTTCAGCGCGCTGGTCGACGGCGAGGACGAAATGCCGTTCGGGTCCAGGAAGCCGCAGATCATGGTCACGCTGCGGGTCGTCGGCGACGACGTTACCGATTACCTCGACGTCGGCACTCACTTCAGCCTCTGGCTCGGGAGCGATATCGGCGAGGGCGTCGTGACCCGCCGCCTGCGCCTTTGACTCCTCCGCCCGCCACGAGGTCCGTGCGGGACGGCCATACAGTGTGAGCATGGCTGAAGCGCGGTACGACACCGTCGCCGACTTTTACGCCACCGCCTTCAACGAGGTGGATGACCCGGTCTCCGCGGCCCTGCTCGATCTGCTCGGGCCGCCCGCCGGGCTGCGCGTCCTCGACGTCGCCTGCGGGCACGGCCGCCTCACGCGGGAGCTGGCCAGGCGGGGCGCGAACGTGACGGGCGTCGACATCTCCGCGGCGCTGATCGGCAAGGCCCTGGAGGCCGAGCGAGCGGACCCGCTTGGCATCCGCTACCTCCGCGCCGACGTGGCGTCCCCGGGCGGGCTGGACCCGGGCGGGCTGGACCCGGCGGTGTACGACGCGGTGACCTGTCACTTCGGCCTATCGGAGATAGATGACCTCGACGGGGCCGTCGCCGCCGTCAGCGCCGCGCTGAAGCCCGCCGGACGCTTCGTGTTCTCGATCCTGCACCCGTGCTTCCCCGGCGTGACCGACGTCGCCGGCTCCTGGCCGGCGACCTCTCGGTACTACGACGAGGGCTGGTGGACCGCGGACGCCGCACGGTCCCCGCTGCGCCGCCAGGTCGGCGCCAATCACCGCATGCTGTCCACCTACGTCAACACGTTCCGCCGGCACGGCCTCTGGCTGGATCAGATGACCGAGCCGGCGCCGTCGGAGCAGTGGAGCAAGAGCAGGCCCGGCGCGGGCCGGGTCCCGGTCTACGTCGTGGCCAGGTGCGTCACCACGGCGATTTGCCGGTTACTGGGCCGCGCCGCGCTGCTGAGGGGGACGGCTGATCCTGGCCGCGAACAGGTCGCGGAGGCTAACGACGCCGCGTACCTGCCGTCCTTCCAGGATGGGGAGATGGCGGAAGCCGTTCAAGAGCATTATCTGGGCCGCGTCCTCGACCGTCGTGTCCGGCCCGGCGGACTGCGGGTCCTTGGTCATCCACGCCGAGACCTGCACGGTAGTCAGGTCGGTCCCGGATGCCGCGGCCCTGAGGATATCGCGCTCGGTGAGGATGCCGACCAGGAAGGATCCCTGCATGACGAGGGCCGAGCCCACTCTCTCGCGTACCATCTGGGCGGCGGCTTCCGCCATGGGGCTTTCCGGGCTGGTCAGCACCACCCGCGTATGCATCACCTCGCCGACCGTGAAGACCCGGCGGCCGTCCTCAGCCACTTTCGCCGATCTCGAACAGCTCTGAGTCGTCGTGCGGGGCGCCGGGTCCGGCTAGCTCCTCGGAGAGCATCCGCCACAGGGATCCTGCCCAACCAGACAGCTGCGGCCACCGCATCCAGAAAAGCTGGAGGGTTGTCTCGTCGAACTCGGCGTGTGCCTGGTCAGGGGTGATCGAGTGAGTAAAGTCCTCGAGTTGGTGGATTAGTTCGAGGAAACGGTCGGCGCTGCCATCCATTCGCATCACCTCCAGGGGAGTGCGGCGTCGGCCGCGGAAGCAGGGTGGAGAGGGTCACGTGACGCCAAGTGGGGTGATCCATACCCCGAAAGTACGGCGCGCATGAGGGCAACGCCGGCATATTTTTGCTGCTGCCCGACAAAAATGTCCCGGCCGGCTGGACAAAAGCGACAGACGAGGGCGGACAGCCTGGCGCGGGCATGATGCACCACGCGGGGCAGGGCGGGGTCAGCCGGTCGAGCCTGAATCGGGACCGGTTCGCTGCCGCCGGGGACAGGTGGCCATCTGCCGGAACGCTCCGGGGACGCATGTTTGCTTGTCAGGGAAGCGTGATGACGGGGATATCATGGCGTGCACCGTTCGCGAGGTTTCCCGCCTGTTAACCAACGCAGCGATAGGCAAAGGTAGTGACAGAGCCACATCCACCCGCTGACCGGCCAGCCGCGCAGAGCGTCATCATCATGCCCACGTACAACGAACGGCAGAACCTGGAAACCCTCGCGGGCCGGGCCAGGGCGGCGCTGCCAGAGGCTGACCTGCTGATCGTCGACGACAACAGCCCCGACGGCAC
>JASHVM010000643.1:0-5950 GCA_030044595.1 Streptosporangiaceae bacterium | reverse complement strand
GTCTGCTCCCGCTCGTCGTTGGAGACCGCCGCGCCCGAGCCGGCCCGGCGCTGCCCGATGGCGTCGATCTCGTCGATGAAGATGATGGCCGGCGCGCGGCTGCGCGCCTGGGCGAACATGTCCCGGACGCGGGCCGCGCCGACGCCGACGAACAGCTCCACGAAGTCGGACCCCGTGACGGAGAAGAACACGACCTGCGCCTCGCCCGCCACCGCGCGGGCCAGCAGCGTCTTGCCGGTGCCGGGCGGCCCGATCATCAGCACGCCGCGCGGCACCATCGCGCCGGCCCGGCGGTACCGGTCCGGGTTACGCAGGAAGTCCACCACCTCGGCGATCTCGGCCTTCGGCCCCTCGTAGCCGGCCACGTCGGCGAACGTGGTGGTGGGACGCTCCTCGTCGAACACCTTGGCCCGGGACCGGCCGACGCCGAGCACGCCCTGCAGCCCGCCTCCCGCGCTCCTGGACAGCCGGAACCAGAGCCAGCCGAAGATCAGCAGCGGCAGGCCGAAGATGAGCAGATAGCTGATCAGCTCGGAGCCGAAGCTCGGCCCGGAGGTCTGCGCGGACACGGCCACGCCGTTGGACTGCAGCTCGGTCAGCAACGACTCCCCCGCCTGGGGCGGGATGACCACGGTGTAGTTGGTCCCGTCGGTCAGCGTGCCGGTGCTGGTGCCGCCCTCCGGCGCGATGTCCACCGTCTTCACCTTGTGCTGGGACACGTCGGTGAGGAACTGGGAGTAGGTCAGGCTCGTCGAGGACGTAGAGTGCACGGGCGGCAGGACGAGCCACAGGAAGAACGCAGCCAGCAGCGCGAGCAGCCAGATGCCGTTCCGCCCGCGCGGCGGCTTGGGCGGCGCGGTTTGCGGCGGGTTGGGCTTGTCGTCCGGTGTCGGCCGTGCTTGCTTGCTCATGTCCACTCCTTGTTCTGCCCAGTATGCCCGCAGCCCCGAGCGGAATGCCCGGCGGGACGCTGACAGTGAACTGGCGGCCGGTCATCGGCTGGCCTGCCACGACAGCGCTCGTCGACGCCGCTGAACCAGACCCGCCAGTCATACGTTTTACTCAGCAGAATCCCGGCGTGGGTTCAGAGTTCGGCGCTCTAATGATTTGCACTGGTAGCGAGCTTGCTGCAAGAATCGGGCCACCACCTTTGCGTACGGGGCGCGGGTGGCCGGTCCCGGTTCGGCGGCACGAGGAACGTATTCCTCGCCGTTGGCGTTAACGGGACAACGGGTTGGAGTGGCACGTGGTCATTCGTCAGCTGCACCGCGTCAGCGTCGACGCGGCAGCGCAAGACGGGGGAAGTGATGAGACCGTGATCACCACGGACGTTGTTAGCCCCCTCGACGGGGTGGAACCTGCCCAGCTTGAGCTCTCCTGCCGGGCAGACGAGGACGGAACCCAGGTTGTCAGCGTGACCGGCGAGCTGGACATCGCCACCGCCGAACAGGCCTACGCCTACATCAGCGAAATCATCGACGGCCGGCAGGCGTCGGTCAGCGTCGACCTGTCCGGGCTGACCTTCTGCGACGCCTCCGGCCTCGGCGTCCTGGCCAAGATCGCGAGACACGCGCGGCAGGCCGGACGCCAGCTCAGGCTCACCGCCGCGCGGCCGTCGCTGCTGCGGATCATGCGGATCACCGGCCTGGATCGCGCGTTCCCGGAGCTGCGCCCGTCAGCCCCCGCTTACTGAGCGTTACCCTTCCCGCCCGGCTCGCCGCCGGCGGTCAGATAAGTCGCCCGTGACCATAGAGGATGATGCCTGCCCGCGTTAAATTTGGAGTGCTTCCGGCGTTAAAACTGAAACTAACCGCGAGCGGAGGGACTCATCCATGGCCGAAGAAGTTCAAGGGCAGGCCGCCGAGGCATCGGAATCGTCCGGGGTTTCCGAGGCGCAGATCGCAGTGCACTGGCGCGAGGAGGAGTATTACCCGCCGCCCGCCGGTTTCGTCGAGCAAGCGAACGCCAACAACCCCGCCATCCGGGAGCGGTTCACCGAGGACAAATTTCCCGAGTGTTTCAAGGAGTATGCCGACCTGCTGACCTGGGACCAGGCCTGGCACACCACGCTGGACACGAGCAACGCGCCGTTCTACAAGTGGTTCGTCGGCGGCAGGCTGAACGCCTCGTACAACTGCGTCGACCGGCATGCGGCAGCCAATCCGGACAAGACCGCAATGATCTTCGTGCCCGAGCTCGAGTCCGATGAGCCCGTGCACATCAGCTACGGCGAGCTGCTCCGGCAGGTGAACGAGTTCGCCGCGCTGCTGCGCGATTTCGCCGACCTCAAAACCGGCGACCGGGTGACCCTGCACATGCCCATGGTCCCCGAGCTGCCGGTCACGATGCTCGCCTGCGCCCGGCTGGGTGTCATCCATTCGGAGGTGTTCGGCGGCTTCAGCGGCCACGCCTGCGGGACGCGCATCGCCGACTCGGGCAGCCGCGTCCTGATCACCATGGACGGCTACTACCGGGCCGGCCAGCTGACCGACCACAAGGTCAAGGCCGACGAGGCGCTCGACACGGCGGCCAAGGAGGGCCAGGAAGTCGACAAGGTGCTGGTCTGGCGGCGCCATCCGGGCCAGTACGCATCGGCGACGCCGATGGTGGAGGGCCGAGACTTCTTCGTCGACGAGGTGCTCCCGCGGTACGCCGGGCAGACCGTCGCGCCGGTATCCATGCCGGCCGAGGCGCCGCTGTTCCTGATGTACACCAGCGGGACCACCGGCCGCCCCAAGGGCTGCCAGCACTCCACCGGCGGCTACATGTCCTACGTGGCCGGCACGTCCAAGTATTACCAGGACATCCATCCGGACGACGTGTACTGGTGCATGGCCGACATCGGCTGGATCACCGGCCACTCCTATATCGTCTACGGGCCGCTGGCGCTGGGTACCGCGACAGTGATCTACGAGGGAGTGCCCAACTACCCCGATGGCGGCAGGCCGTGGCGGATCGCGGAGAAACTCGGGGTGAACATCTTCCACACCTCCCCGACCGCGATCCGGATGCTCCGCAAGGTGGGCCCCACCGAACCGGAGAAGTACAACTACCGCTTCAAGAACATGACCACGGTCGGCGAGCCGATCGAGCCCGAAGTGTGGCGGTGGTACTACACCGAGGTCGGCAAGGGCCAGGCGGCGATCACCGACACCTGGTGGCAGACCGAGAACGGAGGCTTCCTCGGCAGCACCCTGCCGGGCCTGGAGGCGATGAAGCCGGGCAGTTGCGGTCCTGGCGTGCTCGGCATCTATCCCATCATCTACGACGAGGACGGCAACGAGGTGCCGATGGGCAGCGGCAAGGCGGGCAACATCTGCATCCGCAACCCGTGGCCCGGCATCTTCCAGACGGTCTGGGGCGACCCGGAACGGTTCCTGTCCACCTACTGGCGGAAATACAACAAGGACCCGGACAGCAAGGACTGGCACGACTGGCCGTACTTCTGCAATGACGGGGCGGTCCAGGCGGCCGATGGCTACATCCGGATCCTGGGCCGGGTGGACGACGTGATCAACGTGGCCGGGCATCGCCTGGGCACCAAGGAGATCGAGTCGGCGGCGCTCACCGTGCCCGAGGTCGCCGAGGCGGCCGCGGTGCCGGTCATCGACGACATCCGCGGCCGCATCGTCGAGATCTACGTCTCGCTCAAGCCGGGCTTCGAGCCCAGCAAGGAGCTAGAGGACAAGGTCAGCAAGGCGATCGAGACCGTGATCGGCAAGATCGCAAGGCCGAAGAACGTCTGGATCGTCCCCGACATGCCCAAGACCCGGTCCGGCAAGATCATGCGCCGGGTCATCGCGTCCGTTTCCAACTTCACCGACGTCGGTGACGTCACCACGCTCGCGAACCCCGAGGTCGTGGACTCGATCCGGCACCACGTGCAGGCGGAAAAGGTCGCCCACGGCGAGGTGCCGCGCGAGCTGACCAAGGAAGAGGAGGCGGAGATCAAGGCCTTCGGCTCCGAGTAAAGCCCGGGACATTTCCCGTCGGCTGCGGCGGGCCACCTGATCACGGTGGCCCGCCGCACTCGTTCTGGCCTTTATCCAGCCGAACGGCCCGCGGTGCGTCAGCCGAGGCCGGTTTTGCCGGCTACGGTCATCCCGGTAACGGACCTTGGTCCCTGTGGCCCGTCGCCGTCACGCGGTGAGCTGGGAAGCGACGAGAAGGATCCCGGCTAGACGCGGGGACACGGTGTCCGCTGTTGGCGGCCCGGCACCGCGCAATCGGAATCCGCGAGAAGCGGAGGCGGGGTCCTTCTCGCCTGTCAGCCGGGCTCGCCCACCTCGACGGTCAGCTCGTCGTGCAGGAAGGACAGGTAGCCGCTGACCGCGGCCGAGTCGCCCTCGGCCTGCGGGTAGGACCAGACCGCGTCGGCGAGCTTGCGGTCATCCGCGCCGACCGACCAGTAGGAGGCCGTGCCCTTGTAGGGGCAGAAGGTGTGCGTGTCGCTGGGCTCGAGCAGCTCCTGCCGGACGTCCGCGGCCGGCAGGTAGAAGCGGTTGGGCATGCCGGTCTCGGACAGCAGCAGGGGCCTGCTGGTCTCCGCGAGCACCGTGCCGCCCAGCGTGACGCGGACGTGCCGCGAGGAACGGCGCACGTCGACGCGGTGGTACGGGTCGCGCAGGTGGCCCTCGACGCGCTCATCCTCGTCGTACCACTCGTCCATGGCGTCCCAGTAAAAGCCGGCGTAGTCGCGCAGCCAGCCGGACTCGGGGTTCGGCTCGGGGTAGTACCAGATGGCGTTCTCGGCGAGCTGGTCGCCGACCGCCACCGACCAGTAGGACGCGGTGCCCTTGAACGGGCAGTACGTGTGGTGCTCGGCGGGCCGCAGCAGGTCGGACCGGATGTCCTCCTGCGGCACGTACAGCTGCGGCAGCAGCCCGGTCTCGTGCAGCAGCACGCCGCGAGTGGTGTCGAACACCGTCTCGCCGGCGAAGGTCGCCCGCACCCGGCGCGGGAACTGCTGCATCAGCAGCCTGTGCGCCGGACCGTCGATCCGGTAGTTGACGGTCTGCGGCGGGTGGCCGGACAGCGGGCCAGCCGAACGGGTCAGCGACATCGCGACTCTCCTCATCGGTACGACGACACCTTTGCTAACCGGCCCGGCCGCCCTCCCCATTCCGCCGCGGCCCGGTCTTCTCGGGCCTGCGCTTGCATTCGGCTGCGGCCCCCGTTGGCCCCCATATGCGAACAAATCGGACAGTCGAGCGCTTCTCCGAATTATCGTGGACAGTTACCCCGTTACTTTCGAAGGTTTGTGTCCACGATCACGAGAAAGCGGTTTACAGGTCGGCGGGGATCGTGAAGTCGAGCAGGTGCGCTTGGCCGGGGGCAAGGTCCGGCCAGCCGCCGGTGAATCCGAGAACCGCCACGGCGGCGGTGGGAAACTTGATTTCCCGCGACGCGCCGTCTTCAGCCCGCGGTTCGACCAGGGCACCGGCCAGCTCTGAGATGGCCGGGTCGTGCCCGATCAGCAGCGCGGCCCGGTGCCGGCTGGACAGGTCTCGCGCCAGCGAGAGCAGGGTCAGGGCATCGGCGTCGTACGCCCGGGGCTCGAACGTGACCGATGGGGATCCGCCGAGCTCGGGCGCCAGTAGTTCCCAGGTCTGCTGCGCCCGGCGCGCGGGCGAGCACACCACGGTGTCCGGCACGTAGCCGTGGTCGCGCAGCCAGCGCCCTACCCGCGGGGCGTCGCGCCGCCCGCGCTTGGCCAGCGGCCGGTCGCGATCGGGTATGTCGGTTCCCGGCCAGTCCGACTTCGCATGCCGCAGCAGCATCAGCCTTCGCGTCGTGTCACTCGCCACGTCACCAGCCTGCCATGGCCTGCCCGGCGGCCTCAGAGCCACCCCGTGCGAATGAGGACTGGTTGGGCTCCGGGCGCGGCCGCGGGCGCGCCGGCCGGTGCTCCGTGGCGCGGCGGGTTGCCCAGTTCGCCGGCCCGCACCTT
>JASHVM010000642.1:0-3361 GCA_030044595.1 Streptosporangiaceae bacterium | reverse complement strand
GTACGACAGCGTCATGTCCAGGCAGCGCTGCGCCAGCCCGACCTGCTCGGCGGCCAGGACGGCCGCGCCCGCGGTCAGCGCCGCGCCGACCGCCCGCGACGCCGCCGCGCCGGACGCGAGCAGCGTGCCAGGCGCGTCGTCGAACGACAGATCGCACAGCTGCCGGGTCATGTCCAGCGACACGACCGGCGCCTTGGCCACCCCGCGGTCCGACATGTCGACCACGTAGAGGGCCTGCGGCACGCCGTCGGCAGGTACCAGCAGCACGCTGGCGGGCAGCGCGTCGGCGACCCCGCTGACCGTCCCGCGCAGCCGGGCCACCCCCTTCTCGGCGTCACCGGGCCGCGGTCCCGCGACCCGGACCGAGGTCGGGAACGCGCTCGCCGGCGGGGTCGCGAACGCGGCCGCCAGCGCGACGGTCAGGCTGCCGTCCGCCATCCGGCGCAGCAGGTCGGTCGCGGCCCGCGCGGGGGTGAAGGGCGTCCCCGAGGAGGAGGCACTGCGCGGGGTGCCCTCGGGCTGGGCACCCGAGGCCACGCTGAGCAGGGCAGCGGTGGCGACGACGGCGCTGCCGAGGAACGGAACCGGAGCGACGGAGCCGCCCAGCGCCTCCGCGGCGGAGGCTGCCTCGCGGTAGGAGGCGCCTGCACCGCCGTCGCGCTCGGGTATCAACAGCCCGGCACAGCCCAGGTCGGCGGCGACAGCCTGCCACAGGCTGTCGTCGTAGGTCTCGGGAGACTCGGTCCTGGCCAGCACCTTGTCCAGGCTGGCGCGGTCGGCAAGCAGCGAGTTCAGGCTGTTAGCCAAGGCCCGTTCGGTATCTGAGTACAGCAGATCGGGGAGGTCCTCCGCCCCCGAAACAGCCCCCGGCCGCTCGCTCACCTTGGCCGGTCCTTCACTCATCGGGGCAGGTCCTTCCACGGCACGTCCTTGTCGACGCGGGGCTCGGGCGGCAGGCCGAGCACGCGCTCGGCGATGATGTTGCGCAAGATCTCCGACGTGCCCCCCTCGATGGAGTTGGCGCGGGCGCGCAGGTACCGGTAGCCGGGGCCGCGACCGAAGAAGTTGGAGTGTTCGGGACGGCGCATGGTCCAGTCGTCGTAACGCAGGCCGTCACCCGCGGAAAGCTCCATTTCCAACCCGGAGATGTCCTGGTTGAGCCGGGCGAAGACCAGCTTGGCGGCCGAGCCCTCGGGCCCGGGCTGGCCCGCGGCCAGCTGCTGGCGCAACCGCGCCCCCGCCAGCCGGGCCACCTCGGCCTCGGTCCACAGCCGCAGCAGACGGTCCTGCAACCCCGGCGTGCGCAGCTCGGGGCGGGACCGCCAGGTGGCGACGGCCGGGCCGATCATGCCGCTTTCCCGCGGTGCCGCGCGGGAGGCGCCGATGTTTACCCGCTCGCTCATCAAGGTGGCGGTGGCCACCTTCCAGCCCTCACCGACCGGGCCGATCCGGTCCGCGTCGGGGATCCGCACGTCGGTCAGGAACACCTCGTTGAACTCGGCCTCGCCGGTGATCTGCCGCAGCGGGCGGACTTCGACGCCGGGCGCCTTCATGTCGACGGCGAAGTACGTGAGCCCGGCGTGTTTCGGCACGTCCGGGTCGGTGCGCGTGACCAGCAGGCCGCGCCGGGCCTGGTGTGCCTGGGACGTCCACACCTTCTGCCCGGAGACCACCCAGTCCCCACCCCCCACCCGCCTCCCCATTCCCCCTTCACTTTCCCCGTTCACTTTGACCGCCCGGGTGGCCAGCGCGGCCAGGTCGCTGCCCGCGCCCGGTTCACTGAACAGCTGGCACCAGACTTCCCGGCCCGTCCAGAGCTCGCGCAGCCATCGCTTTTGCTGCTCGTCGGTGCCGTACGCGAGAATGGTCGGCGCGGCCATGCCCAGGCCGATGGCGTTCCGCTCAGCGTTGTGACCCGGGGAGCCGGCCGCCGCGAACTCGGCGTCGACGACCTGCTGCAGGGAGCGCGACAGGCCGAGCCCGCCCAATCCCTGCGGGTAGTGCACCCAGGCCAGGCCCGCGTCGAACCGGGCGTTGAGGAATTCCTGCTTCGGCATGTCCCGCGGGTCGTGCTCGGCCAGGAACGCGAGCACCCGCTCGCGGAGCTCTTCCGGAGTTAGCACGATGCCTTCCTTTGCACGGTGTCTTGGTTAGTTGAGCGGGCCGCCGGCCACGTAGATGACCTGACCCGAGACGAAGCCGGCGCCCTCGCTGACCAGGAAGGAAATGGTGTCCGCGACGTCGGCGGGCTGCCCGACCCGGCGTACCGGGATGCGCGCGGCGGCGGCGTGCTGGAAGTCCTCGAAGGACACGCCGACGCGAGCGGCCGTGGCGGCGGTCATGTCGGTGACGATGAACCCGGGCGCGACCGCGTTCGCGGTGATCCCGAACTGCCCCAGTTCGATGGCCAGCGTCTTGGTGAGCCCCTGCATACCTGCCTTGGCGGCGGAATAGTTGACCTGACCGCGGTTGCCGAGCGCGGACGACGACGACAGGTTGACGATCCGCCCGTAACGCTGCTCGACCATGTACTTCTGCGTGGCCCGGCACATCAGGAACGCGCCGCGCAGGTGCACGCCGAGCACCGTGTCCCAGTCGTCGTCGGTCATCTTGAACAGCAGGTTGTCGCGGATCACGCCGGCGTTGTTGACGAGCACCGTGGGCTCGCCGAGTTCGGCGGCGACCAGGCCGACCGCGGCCTCGACCTGATCGGTCTTGCTGACGTCGGCACCGACCGCGAGCGCGCGCCCGCCGGCGTCGGCGATCTCCTTCACGGTCCCCGCGCACGCGGCCTCGTCCAGGTCGAGCACGGCCACGGCCATCCCGTCCGCGGCTAGCCTGCGCGCCGTCGCGGCGCCGATGCCGCGGGCCGAGCCGGTCACGATCGCGACTCTTGGTGTCACTGGGTGTCTCCTCTTTGATTTTATTCTGAACGGGCCGTGGTGCCCGTGGCCGGTTAATACTTCCTGAGCTCGCGGCGGGCGAGTGACCGCTTGTGCACCTCGTCGGGGCCGTCGGCAAACCTGAGCGAGCGCGCCCCCGCCCACATCTGCGCCAGCGGGAAGTCCTGGCTGACCCCGCCCGCGCCGTGGACCTGGATCGCCTTGTCGATCACCCATTCCGCCATCGCCGGGGTCACGATCTTGATCGCCTGGATCTCCGTATGCGCGCCCTTGTTGCCCACGGTGTCCATCAGCCAGGCCGTCTTGAGCACGAGCAGCCGGGCCTGCTCGATCCTGACCCTGGACTCGGCGATCCAGTCCTGGACCACGCCCTGCTCGGCCAGGGGCTGGCCGAACGTCGCCCGGGCCAGAGCCCGTTCGCACATCAGCTTGAGCGCGCGCTCGGCGGCGCCGATCAT
>JASHVM010000069.1:0-4440 GCA_030044595.1 Streptosporangiaceae bacterium | reverse complement strand
TTCTTCAAGCATGTGTTCGGGTTTGCCGGGGCCGATACCTCGGTACCGCTGTTCGTCTTCGTGTTCCTGGTGGCGCTCGGCATCGACTACAACATCTTCCTGATGACCCGAATACGCGAGGAGTCGGCCCGGTCCGGCACTCGTCGCGGCGCGCTGACCGGCTTGGCCGCCACCGGCGGCGTGATCACCTCGGCGGGCCTGGTGCTGGCCGGGACGTTCGCGGTGCTGGGCACGCTGCCGCTGGTCGAGTTCACCGAGATCGGGTTCGCGGTCGCGCTCGGCGTGCTGATCGACACGATCATCGTCAGGTCGGTGCTCGTGACCGCGCTGACCTTGGACATCGGGCGGCACATGTGGTGGCCGAGCGCGCTAGCGCACCCGAAAGCGGAATCCGTGACAGACGGCACCTAGAATGTTGGCTCGTGGCGGGTGACCAGGTAACGCGGACGGCAGTGTGGCGGTGCTGAGCCGCCCGTACACCGGGCGGCTCAGCGTCCGCTCTGTCGCGGTTCCCGATCCCGGGGATCTCCTCGGCCAGCTGCCGCGTCCGGACGCCGTCGCCTGGGTGCACCGCGGCGCGGGGCTGGCGGGCTGGGGCGAGGCGGCGCGGGTCACGCTGCCGGCCGGCGAAGACAGGTTCACCGCCGGGGAGAAGTGGCTTCGCTCGCTGTTTGACGCCGCGGACGTCGACGACCAGGTGCGGGTGCGCGGCTCGGGTCCCGTCGCGTTCGGCACGTTCACCTTCGACGCGTCGTCCGACGGATCGGTGCTCGTCGTCCCCAGCGCCGTCCTCGGCCGGGACGGCCGCGGCCGGGCTTGGCTCACCACCGTCAGCCAAGGCGCCGACCCGGCCGGCCCGGTTCCCGGCCGGCCCGCCGGGCCGGGATCCGCGTCGGCGCCGATTCCCCCGACCGGAATCCGCTGGCACGACGGGAGCCTGCCTGGCCCCCAGTGGGAGCTGGCCGTCGCGGACGCGGTGACGGCGATCAAGGCGGGCCGCCTGCGCAAGGCGGTACTCGCCCTGGACCAGTTCGCGACCGCCGCCGAGCCTATCGATGTGCGGGTCCTGCTGCGCCGACTGGCCGACCGCTGCCCCGAGTGCTTTACCTTTGCCTGCGACGGCATGGTGGGCGCCACCCCGGAACTGCTGATCCGGCAAAACGGCCGCCACGTCAGCGCGCTGGTGCTGGCCGGCACGGCGCCGCGAGGCGGCGACCCCGCAGAGGACGAGGCGCTCGGTTCGGAGCTGCTGGCCTCGGCGAAGAACACCGAGGAACACGCCTACGCGGTCGCGTCGATGCGCGATGCGCTCGAGCCGCTCTGCGATGAGCTGTACAGCCAACCCCGGCCGGCTCTGCTGAAGCTACCGAACCTGCAGCACCTCGGCACGCGGGTCCGGGGCACGCTGGCCGCGGACGGGACGCCGAGGTCGGCGCTGGCCCTGGCCGCGGCGGTCCATCCCACCGCCGCGGTGTGCGGTACTCCGACCGGAGCCGCGCTGGAACTCATCCGCGAGCTGGAGCACATGGACCGGGAACGGTACGCCGGGCCTGTGGGCTGGGTCGATGCCGAGGGCAACGGCGAGTGGGGCATCGCGCTGCGCTGCGCGCAACTCTCCGGCCGCTCCGCTCGGCTGTTCGCCGGATGCGGCATCGTCGCAGGCTCGGATCCCGCCGCCGAACTCGCCGAGGCCCAGGTGAAGTTCCGCACCATGCGCAGCGCCCTGGAAGGCTAGAGCCCGCCCCGGCCGTGAAGGAATTGTCCCGAACGGACGGTGGTGCTTGCCGCAGGCAGCCGCTCTATCCCCGGCGGAACCAGGCGTGTCCCCGGCTGGTCAGCGGGTCAGACCGGAGACCAGCTCGGCGGCGCGATCTATTTCGTCTTCGGTGTTGTAGTAGTGCGGCGAGAACCGGATCAACGGGTGGACACCGCCGTCACGGGTGTCGAGCGGGTTGTGCTCGGGCACCGTGGTGGAGACGTTGACCCCGGCGCGGCCCAGGGCCTGAGCAGCCTGCGCGGCCGACAGCCCGTCGACCTTGGCCGTGACGATGGCGCACCGAGTCTGGCCCTGGTCGTAAGTTGTCACCCCGGGCAGGCCGGCGAGCTGGCCGCGGAGCCGGGCGCCCAGCGCGGCGGACCGCTGGCCGATCTCCTCCAGGCCCAGGTCGAGGGCCTGCCGGACCGCTGCGCCCAGGCCCACTACGTTGACGTAGCTATGTTCCCAGGTGGCGAACCTCCGGGCACCGGGCGCCCAGGTCAAGCCCTGGCGCCCGTCCCAGGTGGCGGAGCCGATCTCGGCGACGAACGGGTCGAGCCGGTCCAAGGCGGCGGGACGCACCCACAAGAAACCGGTCCCCCGCGGGCCGCGCAGGAACTTGCGGCCGGTGCCGGTGAGCATGTCGCAGCCGATCTCGTCCACGTCGACCGGGAACTGGCCGACCGACTGGGTGGCATCTAGCAGGTACAGGGCGCCGCAGGCGCGGGCGATCCGCCCGACCGCCGCGGCGGGCTGGACCAGGCCGCCGCTGGTGGGCACCTGGCTGACCCCGATGAGCCGGGTCCGGTTACCCGCGATCCGTTCCAGGGCGGCCACGTCCAGCTGGCCATGCTCGTCGTCGGGTATCACCACCACCTCGGCGCCGGCCCGCCGGGCCGCCTGCCAGTAGGCCAGCACGTTGCTGCCGTATTCGGCGCGGCCGGTCAGGATCTGGTCACCCGGGCGCAGCGGGACCGAGTAGAACGCCGCATTCCAGGCGTGGGTGCCGTTGTCGAACAGCGCGATCTCCCGGCTCTGGCCGCCGACCAGTTCGGCGATCGCGTCATAGGCGGCGGCGATGGCGTCCTGCGCCGCGACGGCGGCCTCGTACCCGCCGATCTCCGCCTCCCGGCGCAAGTGGCCGGTCATCGCGTCCAGCGTCGGTTGCGCCAGCAGGGCCGCGCCAGCGTTGTTCAGGTGAATGCGCGCGGCGCAACCAGGAGTCCGCGCCCGGAGCGTGTCGACGTCCATCGGGATGCCACCTTACCTAGCCATCAGCCGGAAAACCGCGGACTGGTAGAACGCGGCCGGGCCTGGCGGTAGCGCGGCGGCTCTATTTGGGGGGCAGCGCGCTGACGTAGCTGCGCGCTTGGCCGATCCACCGTTCCAGTTCGTTGTCGGACAGGCCCTCACTAGCGACCAGGATCCAGCCGCGCATCGGACGGCCGGTCATGTCGAAGGGCCGCACGCCCGGCTGGGCCAGCACGGCGTCCATGGACTCCGGATCGACCCGGACGATGAGGTCGTCGCCGTGCACGCCCACCGTCATATTGCCCGAGGTGAGGAAGGCCAGGCCGCCGAACATCTTCTTCTCGCTCACGCCTGCCACGGCCAGCATCTGGTCACGGACCCGCTGGGCCAGTACGGCGTCGTATGCCATATCCGGATGCTATGTTCTCTGGCATCCGGCGATAAGAGAACCCTTAATCCGATGTCGCCTGGCCGGCGGCCAGGACTTACAGTCGGAACAAGACCAGCATGCCCGGAAGAACTGGAGAAGGGTGCCCGCGGATGGCCGGCAAGCAAGAGGAGGTCCTCGACGTACTGCGCGAGGTCTGGAGCGCTCGGGGGCAGACCGCCGAGGACCTGGAAGAGGCCTGCGGCACCACCAAGTCCTGCCAGAAGATGGCTGACGTGGGCTTCGACGGCCTAGCCGAGGACACCGACGGCGACCTGCGCCTGGCCTGGCGGACCCAGCTGGCGCGCGAGGGCAAGCTGGATCCTGCCGTCGGCAGCGTACGGGACCTCGTCCTCTGAATGGAGCTCCCCGGAACCGTCGGCGAGCTGACCGAGACCCTGCGCCACGGCGGTTACCTGGCTGACCGCGGGCTGGCCACCGCGCTGTTCGTGGCGCTGTCACTGAAGCGGCCCATCCTGCTCGAGGGCGAGGTCGGGGTCGGCAAGACCGAGGTCGCGAAGGTCATCGCGTCGGTCTTCGGCCGGAAGCTGATCCGGCTGCAGTGCTACGAGGGCATTGACACCAACCAGGCGCTGTACGAGTGGGATTACGCCCGCCAGATGCTGCATATCCGCGCGCTGTCCGAGCACCAGATAACCGACTCCGACGCCGTCGACAAGCTGTTCGGCCCGAAGTTCCTGCTGGAACGGCCGCTGCTGGAGGCGGTCAGGGCCGGCGATCAGGCGGTGCTGCTGATCGACGAGATCGACCGGGCCGACGACGAGTTCGAGGCGTTCCTGCTCGAGGTGCTTTCCGACTTCCAGATCAGCATCCCCGAGATCGGCACCGTCAGGGCGCAGACTCCGCCGCTGGTTGTGCTCACGTCCAACCGCACGCGCGAGCTGCACGACGCGCTGAAGCGGCGCTGCCTGTACCACTGGATCGGCTACCCGGCCGCGGAACGCGAGGTCGAGATCGTGCTGATCCGGGAGCCCGGCATCTCGGC
>JASHVM010000007.1:0-20534 GCA_030044595.1 Streptosporangiaceae bacterium | reverse complement strand
GCGCCCGCCGGGATCAGCCAGTCCAGCGCCTGCGGCGGCGGGGAGGGGCGGTAACGGTCGTAGTCGGCGGCCACCGACCCGAAGGACAGCCTGCGCGTTTCGCGATCGGTCACGCCAGCAGGCTATCGCGCGGCCCGGTCAGGCATGCCCCAGCACCGGGTGCGCGAGGTAGAGCTCCTCGAGCCGGCGTACCTCCTGTTCGCTCAGCGTGAGCTCGAGGGCGGCCAGCGCGTCGCTGATGTGGCCCAGCCTGGTCGCGCCGACGATCGGCGCGGTCACGCCGGGACGGCTCAGCAGCCACGCCAGCGCGACCTGGGCGGGCGGTGCGCCGCGAGCGGCGGCGACCTCGCCCAGCCGGTCGGCGACGTCGAAGTCGCCGGGGGAGTTGTACCGCTCGTCGGACAGCGGGTCATCTCCGGCCCGGGTCGTCCGCCGCTCACCGCGCCGGCCGCGGTTGCCGGCCAGCACGCCGCGGGCCAGCGGGCTGTAGGGCAGCACGGCCACGCCCTGGTCGGCGCACAGCGGGATCATCTCCCGCTCCTCTTCCCGGTAGATCAGGTTGTAGTGGTTCTGCATCGAGGCGAACCTGGTCCAGCCGTGCCGTTCGGCCAGGTTCTGGGCCTTGGCGAACTGCCAGCCGAACATGCTGCTCGCGCCGATGTAGCGGGCCTTGCCCGCACGGACCACGTCGTGCAGAGCCTCCATCGTCTCCTCGATGGGCGTCTGGTAGTCCCACCGGTGGATCTGGTAGAGGTCGACGTAGTCGGTGCCAAGCCGTCGTAGCGAGGCATCGATCGCCGACAGCACGTGCTTGCGAGACAGGCCGCGGTCGTTGGGCCCGTCACCCATCGGGAAGTACACCTTCGTGGCCAGCACGTAGTCGTCGCGCCGGGTGAACAGCCTGCCGAGCAGGCGGCCCGTGATCTCCTCGCTCATCCCGCCGGAGTAGGTGTCGGCCGTGTCGAAGAAGGTGACGCCGCCGTCGACCGCTGCCTTGACGATCGGCTCGGCCGCTGGCTCATCCAGGTGCCAGGCGCGCTCGGCGCGGCTGCCGTAGCTCATCATGCCCAGGCAGATCCTGGAGACCTTCAGCCCTGCCGATCCCAGCCTTACGTAGTCCACGCTATGTCCTCTCCTTGCCTTCGTGATGTATCGCGACGCCGAGCGTTACCAGGGTGATGCCGGCGACATCCTGGCCGGTCGGGAGCTGGTGCAGCACGACCGCGCCGATCAAGGTGGCGAATACCGGCAGCAGCGCCAGCATGAGCGAGAACGTCGCGCGGGGCAACCGGGCCATCGCCAGCTGATCGGTGACGTAGGGGATCACCGAGGAACATACACCGACCCCAGCGCCGGCCAGCAGCAGGATCGGGTGGCGGAACGCGGGCAGCGCGCCGCCCAGCCCCCACGGCGCCGCGGTGATCGCGGCGACCAGCATGGCCGCGCCGAGCCGGTCGATCCCGCCGGGCCGCCCGGCCGCGCTGGGGACGTTCGCGATCCGGTGGCCGAGGACGATGTACAGCATGAACAGCGCGCAGTTGGCGAAGGCGAAGACGAACCCGAGCGGCCGGTCGGCGATGCGGATCGCGGTGATGGTGATGACGCCCGCGGTGGTGAGGGTGAGGGCTCCGGCGTTGCGCCAGGACCTCGCGCCCGCGGCGGCCAGGACCACGGTGCCGCCGAACTCGATCGCGCCCACCGTCGACAGCGGCAGCCGGTCCACCGCCAGGTAGAACGCCGAGTTCATGACGGCCAGCACGACACCGAGGGCCAGCACCACGTAAAAGGTCCGACCCCAGCGCGGCCGGGCTTGCCGGCGGTCCCGGGCCGTTCGGGCCAGCCGCCACGGCCGTCGCCAGACGGCGAACACCGTGGCCGCGGTGGCGACGCGCAGCCAGGCGACACCCAGCACGTCGAGCCGGGCGAACAACAGCACCGCGAGCGCCGGACCGAGGTAATGGAAGACCGCGCTGACGATGAACAGCGACGTCGGCGGCAGCCGGTCGAGCCGCCCGGGCCACGGGCCGGAGCGATCGACCGCGCCGCCCGCCCGCAGGGTGACCGTGGCTTGCGGTTTATCCGGCACTAGCGCAGCATATGAAGCAAACCCTGCGGCATAGAAGGGCTGATCGACGGGAGCAAGCGTGGAAATGCCATCGAAACAAAGGAATTTCATCCGCCAGGCCATCGAAGTGCCAGAAGCGCCGATGGACGCCGTCGACCGGCGGATCATCGCGGAACTGCAGGCCGCGCCCAGGCTGCGGGTCGCCGAACTCGCCCGCCGGGTTGGCCTGTCAGGGCCGGCCGTCGCCGACCGCCTACGCCGGCTGGAGGACAGTGGCACCCTGGCCTACCGGGCGGAGGTCGACCCTCGTGCCCTGGGCTACACGATCTGCGCCATCGTCAGGATCAGCCCGACCGGCGGAGGGCTGCGCCTGATTCCGGGCATCGCCCGCGAGGTGCCGAACATCACCGAGTGCTACCGCGTCACGGGGGAGGACTGCTACTTCATCAAGATGTACCTGCACTCCATCGACGATCTCGAACCGGTCCTCGACCTGTTCACCCCGCACGGCCGCACCACGACTTCGATCGTGCACTCGGCTCCCGTACCCGCGCGCCCACTGCCCGTACCTGGTCCTGTTCGCCTGACCGCTGAGCCGGCGGGGCAGGAGAACTCATGACGCTGGCCTGGATCAGGGAGGACTCCCCGCGCTGGGACGCCGACAAGCAGCGGCTCTTCGGTGCGGCCGAGCTCGCGGCGGTGGGACTGGCCGCCCCCGCGCCGGGAGAGCCGGTCGCGAACGAGTGGTGGCGGGTGACCGACGGGGGCGAAGTGGCCGGCTACGGCTGGCTCGACTCCGAATGGGGTGACGCGCGGATTACGTTCTTCGTCGCGCCCGGTCAGCGGGGCCGGGGCGTCGGCCGGTTCATCGTGGAGCACCTCGAAGCCGAGGCCGCCGCCCGCGGACTGAACTACATCTACAACGTCGTGCCCGAGACGCATCCGGACGGCCCGTGGATCGCGAACTGGCTGTCCCTGCAGGGCTTCCGCGAGGCGTCCCGCGGGCAGTTGCGCCGGCGGGTGCCGCGCGCACGGACACCCGCGCGGGCTCAGCTGAGCGACGCACCGGGCTGACCCAGGTAAGCCCGGATCCGGCCCAGCCGGTGACGCTGGGTGAACCGTCTTGCTGGCCCGCCCGTTTACTAGGTCGGGACCGCGGGCAGGCCGCCGCCTGCCCGACACGGATAGCAGCCGTCGGGCCTTCGACGGCTGGCTGCGGAAGGCGCTGGCCTTCCATGAGGGGAGCACAGTGAAGCTGCGGAGCCTTGCCAAAATCCTGACCGCCATGATCGGCCTGGGCCTGGTGGCCACGGCCTGCTCATCGACATCGACGCCAAGTTCCTCGAGCACTTCGAGCATCCCGAGCGTGAAGCCGACCGCGGCCGCGCGGGCGGTTACGTCGTTTCTCGGCCAGCTGCACAGTGCGGGGCAGGTCGCCTCGACCGTTCCGGCCAACGGTGACGTGAACCCCTACGGGGTTGCGGTCGTCCCGGCCACGGGCGGCCGGCTGACGGCGGGCGACATCCTGGTCAGCAACTTCAACGACAAGGCCAACGTGCAGGGCACCGGGACCACGATCGTCGAGGTTTCTCCAGCCGGCCAGACCAGCGTATTCGCCAGCATCTCCAAGATGCCGGCCGGCCAGGCCTGCCCGGGTGGCATCGGCCTGACCACCGCGCTGGGTATCCTGCCGGGCGGCTGGGTGGTCGTGGGCAGCCTGCCGACCACGGTCGGCGGCGCCCTGCCCGGCCTGGACCCCGCCGGTTGCCTGATCGTGCTGAACGACCAGGGCACAGCGGTCGAGACGATCACGAACGACAACGTCGTCGGGCCCTGGGACCTCACCGTGAAGTCGAGCGCGACGTCGGCCGAGCTGTTTGTCTCCAATGCCCTAGGGGGCAACACCACGACCCACGACGGCGTGCCCGTGACCGGGAACTGCACCGTGGTGCGCCTGGATCTCGCCCTCAGTTCCGCGTCGCCGCCGAAGCTGACCGGCTCAACCGTGATCGGAACCGACTTCCCGTGGCGCGCGAACAAGGCCGCGCTCGTCCTGGCGCCGACCGGCCTGGCCCTGGGCGGCAACGGGACCCTGTACGTGGATGACACGCTGACCAACGCGGTCTCGGCCATCCCGCAGGCGCTCACCCGGACCGGCGCGGTCTCGGCCGCGGCCTCGGCCCTCTCGGCGGGCGGCGCGCTCGACGCCCCGCTGGGCATGACCCTGGCCCCCAACGGCGACCTGATCGTCGTCAACGGCAATAACGGCAACGCGGTCGAGATCACCCCGGCCGGAAAGCAGCTCGCCACCAAGACGCTGGTCAAGAACGGCGCAGGCGACCTGTTCGGCATCATCACCACGCAAGCAGGCGACGGCCTGATCATCGCGAACGACGGGACTAACGCGCTGGACCTGTTCCGCAGCTGAGTCGCCGGCTCGGGATCGGTCCGCCGCGCTTGCTCGCGCTAAGGGGCGGCGGCCGATCCTGGCCTCAGCCGGCAGAGCGGATGCAGCCGCGGGTCACGCGGCTAGCCGGCCCACGGCGCCGTTTCATCGGCCGGGGACGCCGACAGGCGGGCGGCGGTCGCGGCGCACGCCCGCAGGGTGTCCAGCAGATGGGCCGCGTTCTGCGCGTCGGGCCAGGATGACATCTTGACCACCACGGTGCGGGTGGCGCGGTCGGCGTAGACCAGCTGGCCGTGTATGCCCAGGCAGACCAGGACCGGCGCCCGCGGACCCGCGGGCCCGGGTATGACCCAGAACTGATTCCGGTACCAGCCGCCGGGCAGGACGTATTCGTTGTCGGTTCGCGCGAAGGCCTCGCGGACGCCTGGTTCCGGAGCGAGGGTGTCGGCCAGCCACGCTTCCGGCACGACGGCGTGCCCGTACGCCCGCCCGTCGTCGATGAGCATCTGACCGAACCTGGCCAGGTCGCGCGCGGTGGCCGAGATGCCGCCGTCGGGGATGGCCGATCCGAGGGCGTCGCAGGTGATCTCGGCGTCGTGCTCGGCGCCGATCGGCCGCCAGATGACGGCGGAAATGAGATCGGCCAGGCGGATGCCGCTGACCCGCTCGCAGACCCAGCCGAGCATGTCGCTGTCGGCGGACCGGTAACTGAACTCGCCGCCGTGCGGGCCGTCGCTACCCAGCGAAGCCAGGTACGCGTAGGCGCCTTCCGGATCGCCGGGCCGCGCCGGCCGCCAGCCCATCGAGCGTTCCATGACGCGGACCTCCGCGTCGGGAGCGGTATAGGTCTCGCGGAAGGCGACTCCGGTCCTCATGTCGAGCAGGTCGCGGATCGTGGCGCCGGCGTACCCGGAATCGTCGACCTCCGGGACGTAGGCGGTCACCGGGGCGCGCAGGTCGAGGAGTCCCCGGTCGGCCAGCACCCCGGTCACGCATCCGAGGACCGACTTCGACACGGACATGAGCAGATGCCTGCTGCCAGCGGTCATGTCCCCGTAGTACCGCTCGGCGGCCACCCGGCCGTCGTGCAGGACGAGGTAGGCGTCGGTGAAGGTATCCGCGAGAATCTCCTCCACCGTCGCCGCGCTGCCGTCGATCCGCGCCACCTGCGGGTAGCCGGCCGGCCTGGCCGAGGCCGGCAGCGGTCCCGGCCAGGAGGAAGCCGGGATCACCTGGCTGGGGATGAGCTCGCGCATATGCTGGAACGCCCAGCGGTTGAACGGGGGATCTTGCCAGTTGGCCAGGGTGACCTGGGACTCCGCTGCGGGAGGGAAGCCGGTCATGAGCTCGGGGCCCCGGCCGGGCGAGGCCGCCGGAGTCTTCGGGTCGGCGCCGTCTTCGGTCATGATTCGCACATTAGCCGACCACCGGGTCGGCAACGGTCAACTACGATTCGCCTCATGTCGGTAGTACCCCGTCCTCAGCTGCCGGACGTGCCGGTCACGGCGCGCAACTGGCAGGACCCGCCCGTCAACCGCTGGGCGTACTGGCATGTCCGCGAGCTCTTTCCGACCTACCGCGTCTCCCGCGGCCGTGGGCGGGTGCGCAGGCTACGCGCCTCGAAGGCCGTCGCAGACCTGCTCGCCGTCAGCGTGACCCGCGTCGACGGGTCGGCCGGCACCGTGGGGGAGGTGATGGCGGACACGTTCACCGACGCCTACGCGGTGCTGCAGGACGGCGAGCTTGTCACCGAGTGGTACGGCCCGCTCGGAGCCCCGGACCGGAACCACGCGCTGATGTCGATATCGAAGTCCGTCGTAGGCTGCGTGGCCGCCGTGCTCATCGACCGCGGCCAGCTCGACGCCCAGCGCCAGATCACCGACTACATCCCGGAGCTCGCGAACAGCGGCTTCGCCGGCGCCACGATCCGAGATGTCCTGGACATGCGCAGCGGCGTCAGGTTCGCGGAGGACTACGCCGACCCGCAGGCGGACATCCGGCGGCTGGATGACTGGATCGGCTGGCAGCCTGGCGGCGACCCCGACGAGCCCGAGCCGCGCGGGCTGTACCGGTTCCTGGCCACGCTGCCGGCCGAGGCGCCGCACGGGGTCAGGTTCCTTTACCGCTCGGCGGAGTCCGACGTGCTCGGCTGGGCGTGCGAGCGCGCGGCCGGGCAGCCCATGGCCAAGCTGATCTCCACGCTGATCTGGGTGCCGATGGGCGCTGAGCACGATGCCGACCTGCTGCGTGACGGCGTGGGCCACGCCGTGCACGACGGGGGCCTGTGCGCCACCGCCCGCGACATCGCCCGGTTCGGCCAGATGCTGCTGGCCGGGGGATCGGTCCCGGACCGGGCCGGGAGGATGCGCCGTGTCGTCCCGCCGCGCTGGCTTCGCGAGGGCTGGGCCGTCGACTCCGACGTCAGGGCGGCGTTCGCTGCATCCCCCGCTGAGCCGGCGTTCCCCGGCGGCTGGTACCGCAACCAGTTCTGGTTCCGCCCCGGGGCCTGCGGTGACGTTCTGCTCGGCCTTGGCATCCACGGCCAGATGCTGCACGTGAGCCGGCGGACCAATACGGTGTGCGTGAAGTTCTCCACCTGGCCCCAGGCGCAGAACCCCGCCTACCTGGAGGACACGCTGCGCGCGTTCGACGCCATCGGCGGGGTGCTCGCCGGGCGCGATCCCAGCCGGGGCCGGCGCGGCCTGGCCGGCGTGGTGTCCGGCCTGAGCCGCCGCGGTGATACCGGCCGGCCGCAGCCGAACGTGATCTGAGGCACGCGGACCGCAAGCTCAGGCCGAGGCTAAACAGGTCCCTACTCGACGGCACCCCCAACTCGCGTTTAACCTGGCACTATATGGATAAAGCCGTGGTCCGCGGGCAGCGGATCCCCTCGCCACAGGAGGCCCCGTGACCGCTGCGCCAGGTCCAGCCGGCTTTACCGGATCGTCGGCTCGCCCTCAGGTCAACGGCATCGCCGAAATCCGTACGTTCTTCCGGACCAACACCCAGCCGATCTACTTCATCGGCCCGACCGCCTTCAACTTGCTCGGCATCGACCGGTGGGTCCGGAACTTCCAGTACATCGCCTACTACGATTCCTGGGACGGTCGGCACCCGCGGGTTTTCGCGCCTGAGAACCGGCCGTACATCGAATTCGAGTCGGCCGAGCAGATCAACAACTACCTGCTGCGCGACGCCGAGGTCCGGGAGTACCTGCGCCGTCGCGGCGGCGTGCCGATGGTCGCGATGGTGTTCTTCGACGCCGAGACCGAAGAGATCTGCCGGGAACTGGGATACAACCTGATCCTGCCGCCGGATTCGCTGCGCAGGCGGCTCGACTCGAAAATCGTGACTACCCAGCTCGGTAATGAGGCGGGTGCCCCGTCGGTTCCGAACGTACTGGGCCGGGCCGACAGCTACGCCGAACTCACCGCGCTCGCCTCGGCGGCCGGCCTCGGCGCCGATCTGGTCGTGCAGACACCCTACGGCGACTCGGGCAAGACGACATTTTTCATCGCGTCCGAACGGGACTGGGACGACTGCGCGGCAGACGTCAGGGACCAGCAGCTCAAGGTGATGAAGCGCATCAATAACCAGGCTGCGGCGGTGGAGGCGTGCATCACCAGGCACGGCACGATCGTCGGGCCGTTCATGACCGACCTGACCGGCTACCCGGAACTCACCCCGTACAAGGGCGGGTGGTGCGGTAACGACCTTTTCCCCGAAGCGCTGTCAGAGTCCGACCGGGCCGTCGCGGTCAGCCACGTCCGCAAGCTGGGCGACCGGCTGGCCCGGGAGGGCTACAAGGGCTTCCTCGAGGTAGACGTGCTCGTCGACCTCGACACCGGCGCGGTCTACCTCGGCGAGCTGAATCCCCGGATATCCGGGGTCTCCTCGATGACCAACGTGACGGCCGGCGCTTACGCCGACGTGCCGCTGTTCCTGTTCCACCTGCTGGAGTTCATGGACGTCGACTACACGATCGACGCGGAGGAGATCAACGAGCGCTGGCGCGCCCTCGCCGCCGTGGACGTCTGGTCGCAGCTGATCATGAAGGAGCCGGGCGAGGAGGTCGAGCGGATCCTGGCCGCCCCGCGTACCGGCTCGTGGCATCTCAGCGACAGCGGCGCGCTCACCTTCGAGCAGGTGACTAACGACTGGCACGAGATCACTACCGAGGACGAGGCCTTCTTCATGCGGGTCTACGGCCCGGGCGAGTACCGCTTCCACGGTGCCGACTTGGGCATCCTCGTCACCAAGGGCCGCATGCAGACCGCCGAGGGGCTGACCGACCGGTGCCGCCGGTACATCGCGGGCATCCGCGCCCAGTACCGGTCAGAGCCGCTGCCCGAGCCTCCGGCCGTCAAGCCGGTCGCCTACGTCAAGTAGCCCGTCTCGGCGCGCTCAGCCGCCGCTGCGGGCTGGCCGGGCCCCGCGGCTAGCCGACCCGGGTGAAAAGCTAGCCGGCCGGGCGAAAAGCTAGCCGGCCGGACTGAGCATGTCCCGCAGCGCGGCCATGACGTCCTGCGCGGCGCTGGCCGGGGTGATTTCCGGGTCGGCCAGCGACAGCGGGATACCCATCCCGTCTACGGCGGCGATGGTGAGCACGGCGATCTTGCCCGGGTCGTACTTGCCGCTGAACGTCCCCGATTCGATGCCGCGCCGCACCACCTCCGCCACCAGCCGCCGCCAGGCGGTGTTGTCGCGCAGCGCGTCGGCCCGCATCTCCGCGTCGCGGATGCCGAAATGCCAGGACTCGATCCATAGCCGTCCGCCCTGGGGCGCGTCCGGCTGATACCCGGTGAGCGACGTGGCGATGATCCGTTCCAGTTGCTCCCACGGGTCGCTGATGGAGGCGATGCCGGCCTCCAGGGCGGCGATCTCGGCGCTGGACGCGTGCCGGAAGGCCGCCACGAGCAGGTCCTCGCGTGAGCCGAAATAGTACTGCAGGGTGCTGACCGGGACCCCGCTTTCGGCCGCCACGTCGGTGAAGCGGGTGGCGTCAGCGCCGCGGTCCGCGATGACCCGGCACGCGGCCTCCAGGACCGCGGTCTTGCGGCGACCGGCCCGGCGCCCGGGCCCGCGGCCGGGGCCGCGGGCGGGCACGCGAGCGGGCGTTCCTGCTGACTCCAGGTCCGCAGAGGTCATGACGAGCTGCTCCCTTCGCTGCGCGCGGGCGCTGTGATCCCGGCCGCGAAATACCCGGGCATGAACCGCGCGGTGACGCACATGATGATCACCCCGATGACCAGCGAGCCGGCGCCAATCAGGAAGATACCGCCTATTCCGTGGAAGCTGGAGTAGCTGCTGGCGGCCGGCCAGTACGCCTTGATCGACAGGACGAACGCGCCGAGCAGGGTCAGCCCGCCGACCAGCGGCAAGATCCCCTTGACCAGCAGCGCGTGCGCGCTGGTCAGCAGGTCGCGGCGGAAGAACCAGACGCAGGCGAACCCGGTGAGCCCGTAGTAGAAGGCGATCAGCAGTCCGACCGAGGCCGCCGAGTCGGCCAGCACGTTCTTGGAAGCCGCGGTGAGCAGCACGAAGAACAGTGCCGACACCGTGCCCATGACGACAGTGGCGACCGTCGGGGTGCGGAACCGGGGGTGCATCCGAGCGAACCAGCCCGGCAGCGCGCGGTGCGCGGACATGGCCAGCACGGCCCGCGCGGTCGGCATGATCGTGGTCTGGGCCGACGCGGCGGTGGAGGTCAGCACGCACAGCACCAGCAGCTTGCCCGGCGTGCTGCCCAGCACGGAGGAGGCCATCGCGCCGAGCACGTCGGTGCTGTGCGCGGCCAGGAACGCGGGCCCGGCGTAGGCCAGCGAAGCGGCGCTGATCACCGCGAAGATCGCGACCAGCATCAGCGTGGCCATGACCGCGGCGCGGCCCGGAGTGCGCGCGGAGTCCTTGGTCTCTTCGTTCACGCTGAGCGCGCAGTCCCATCCCCAGTAGATGAAGACGGCCAGCAGGAAGGAGTTCGAGAGGCTGCCGAACGATCCGGTCCACGGGTTCAGCCAGCCCGCCGACGGGTGCGCGGCCCCGGGCAGCGCGTGCCCCGTCGCCGCCTTCACCAGCGCGACCGCGGCGAAGACCGTCAGCGCGCCCACCTCGATAACCAGCAGCACCTGTTGCAGGCGAGCGGACACCTCGATTCCCCGGTAGCAGACCCAGGTGAGCAGGGCGATGAACACGACGCCCACGGCCGTGACCCAGAAGGTCCCGGCCGCGCCCGCGCCCACCAGTTCCAGGAAGTACCGCCCGGCGATCTGGGACAGGCTGGCCATCACGATGACGTCGGCTGCGATGATCCCCCAGCCGCCCATCCATCCCGTCCGGGGCCCGAAGGCGCGCGCCGTCCAGGTGAAGGTGGTGCCGCAGTCCGGGTCAGCCTTGTTCAGCTCGCGGAACGCGTACGCGATGCAGAGCATCGGCAGGAACGACACGATGAGCGTTCCGGGGCTGTGCACGCCGACGACGGCGACGATGAGGCCCAGCGTGGCGGCCATGCTGTAGGCGGGCGCCGTCGACGAGACCGCGATCACCACGCTGGAGATCAGGCCGAGCGCTCCGGCCCGCAGGCCCTTGTCTGCGGGAGCGGCCGGCCGTGCGGTGTCCGGCGGAGCGACGGGCTCCGCGAGAACGATAGTGGTCATGGTATGTACCGCCTTTCGCCCGGCGCGGGGATGACCGGGTTCTGTCGATACTGTATCGCAATACCATATCTCTGTACAGGTTTGTGATACGAAAACCTGAGAAGCTTTCCCGCCGTGCCGTCGGATAGCCTGGCCAGCGTGCCCATCGCAGCCGACTGGCCTGAGTAGACCCCTGGAGAGAGATGCCCAGACGGGTTAGTCCCTACGGCTCCGCCGTTGACGCCGAGTCCGCCGCGCTGGCCCGGGGCCGGCCGAGACCCGCGGGGGAGTTGGCCAGCAAGATGACGGCGCGCGATCTCGCCGCCGAGGCAGCGGAGGCCGTCCGGGCGCTGAACGATCTGACGTCAGGCGGCGCGGAATTCACGCGCCTGGATGACGTCCGCGAGGTCGTGGCGAACCTGCAACGGATGAGTCAGGACCTGCCGCGCCTGTGCGAGCAGCTGGCCCGCATGGTGGTCGTGCAGCGCGAGGACGGGCAGATCACGCCGGGTCCCGGCCAGGATCCTGACTTCTGGGTCGCCGAGGCGGTCGAGACCCTCGCGGCGGCCGGCCAGGCCGCGGACATGCTGGCCGCCGCGCTGGCCCAGGCCAGCAAGCTCCTGGCCGAGCTGCGCTCCTCGCCCTGACGACAGAAAACGGTCAGAAATCGCCGCGGCAGATGGCGATCAGGCGGTCGAGCACGGCCCCGGCGCTCACCCTGAGCCCGTCGTGCTCGTATTCGCTGGTGACCCAGGTGCGCAGGCCGCGAATGGCCTGCGCCGTCTGCATCGAGAACTCGCGGTCCACGTACATGTCGTCGTAGTAGACGGCGGCGGCCACGGGCACGTCGTTGGCCGCCAGGCGCGACCGGTCGTACAGCGGCGGCCAGTCGTCTCGTTCGGCCAGCAGGTCGGCGGCCTCGGACAGCGGGCGCAGCACCGGGTCGGCGTCGACCATCCAGGGGTAGATCATCTCGCCGGTGAACAGCAGGGGAGCGGATCCCCGGTCCTCGTCGAGGGCCGGGCCGGGATCGAACTCGGCGAACTCCGCCCTGACCCGCTGCGCGGACCACCTGGTCGCGAAACCCTGGGCGTACGAAGCCTCGTGCAGCAGCGCGTACAGCGGCGCCGCGGCGAAGCTCAGCCTCGCCTGCAGCGCGTACAGGAAGGCATCGGATAGCCCGTCGCCCGCGAACGGGTCCTCCAGCAGGTAGTGCAGCGCGTGGCTGCCGGTGCTCTGGCCGAGCACGCCCCCGAGCGACTGGAAGGCCTGCACCGACAGCGGCGCGCCATCGGGCAGCCGGGCCTCGTGCCGGGACAGGTGCTGGGCGACCAGGCGCGCCCGCTCCACATCGTCCGGATACCGCTCGTAGTGGGCGGCATTCTTGCGCGCGACCGTGGGATAGGTCTGCCGGTAGACGTCGTCGGCCGTGACCGACAGGCCGGGCAGACCGCCGGCGATGAATGCCTCGCGGATGCCGTGCGGGGCGAAGGACAGGTAGGTCACCGTGCAGAACCCGCCGAAGCTCTGCCCGAGCACGCTCCACGGCGTATCGCCGGCCAGCTCGCGCCTGATCAGCTCGGCGTCCAGCACGATGCTGTCGGCCCGGAAGTGCGTCAAGTAGTCGGCCTGGGCTTTCGCCGAACCCAGCCGGGCCAGGGTGCGCCGCGTGGCGGGGGTGGACCGGCCGGTGCCGCGCTGGTCGAGCAGCAGCACCCGGTAATCGCTCAGCGCCCGGTCCAGCCAGGACTCCCGGCCTTCGGGCCGCAGCGCCCCGAATCCGGGGCCGCCCTGCAGGAACAGCAGCCACGGCAGGTCGGCCTCGGCCTTGTCGGCGGCGGCCACCTCGCGAGCGAACACCTCGATCTGCTCTCCGTCTGGCCTGCCGTGATCGAGCGGGACGGCGAACACGTGATCGGTCAGCACGGTGCCGGGCTGGCGGTAGCTAGTCACGGATCCGACGCTACCGCGTCGGCGCGAGCGGCCCCGGGATCCTGCCCGAAGCCACGTTTTCCCGCGGCTCCGCGGCCGCGGGCCGCCTTGGGTAGGGTCGGCGCCATGGGCCGCGGAATCCGGAAGGTCGGCGTAGCCGAGCGGCGGGCACGGCTGGCCGTCCGGCATCACCTGGCACCGGGGGAGCGGGCCGGGACCGTCACCGCCGCGGCGGCGGACATCATCGGGCTGCACGGCACCGACCCCGCGTCGGTCTACCTGGCCGCCCGGGCCCGCGCGGGCCCCATCGACAAGGCGGACGTCGAGCACGCGCTGTACGAGGAACGCTCGCTGGTGCGGATGCTCGGCATGCGCCGGACGGTGTTCGTGGTGCCCGCTAGCCTCGTGCCGGTGATCCAGGCCGCCTGCACCGACCAGATCGCCGAGCGCATGCGGCGCCAGCTCACCCGGCAGGTTCAAGAGTCGGGCATCGCCACCGACGGGTCGGCCTGGCTCAGCGAAGTGGGCCAGGCCGCGGTACGCGCGCTCGCCGCGCGGGGCACCGCGACCGGCGCGGAACTTGCCCGGGCCGAACCGCGGCTGCGGGCGCAGATCGTCTACGCCGAGGACAAGAGCTACGGCGGCCCGGTCAACCTCACCACCAGGCTGCTCACGCTGCTATCCGCCGAAGGGCTCATTGTCCGCGGCCGCCCCCGCGGCGGATGGACGTCCACCCAGTTCGAATGGTCGGTCGCCGGGGCCCGCCAGGACCTGTCCGCGACCGCCGCGCGCGCCGACCTGGCCCGCCGGTGGCTCCGGGCGTTCGGCCCCGCTCTCGTCTCCGACCTGCAATGGTGGGCCGGCTGGACGTCCAGCCAGGCCCGGCAGGCGCTGGCCCAGCTGGACGTCGCCGAGGCGGATCTCGACGGAGCGCCGGGCGTCATGCTCGCCGACGACGAGCCGGGGATCACGCCGGACAGGCCGGCGCCCGAGCCGTGGCCGGCGCTGCTGCCCGCCCTCGACCCGACTGCCATGGGCTGGCGGGAACGCGGCTGGTACGTCGGTGACCACGGCCCGGCCTTGTTCGACCGGTCCGGGAACATCGGCCCGACGGCCTGGTGGGACGGCAGGATCGTCGGCGGGTGGGCGCAGCGCAAAGACGGTGAGATCGCGGTCCGGCTGCTCGAGGACGCCGGAGCCGAAGCCGCCGCGGCGATCGCGGCGGAAGCGCAGCGGCTCCGCGAGTGGATCGGCTCGGACCCGAAGAACCCGGGAACTCCGCGGACCAGGGTCACGCCGCGCTTCCGCACCCCGCTGGAACGGGAACTAGCCAGCTGACCCCGGGCGCCGGAAGACCCCTTTTTCCTCGAACGGGCCGCAGGTCGGGCTCAGCCGAGGCGGACGGGGTCGCCGACGCGGGCGCGGCCCGGGTTCAGCACCTCGGCGTAGACGCCGGCGCACGGCTCCGGGTCCTCCATCTCGATTGGCGCCACCCGGTTGTGGCGGGCGAGCACCCTGAGGGCGTCGGTGTCGCGGGGAAGGCCGCCGTGAGCCAGAGTCGGCACGGCGCACCGCGGCGTCCGGGCGATGACGCACAGGACCAGCTCGTCGCCGATACGCAGGTCCCGCCCCAGCCAGTCGTTCTCGGCGAAGCCAGCGGCTTCGGTGCGGATGACCATGTTGGGCCGGTACCGCTCCAGGTCAGCGCAGCCGCGCGGGCTCAGCCGGGCTACTCGGTCCAGCGTCGAGGTGGTCAGCAGGTGGACCGGCGCGAAGTCGACGAAGGTGCCCGGCGGGGCGGCCGCGCCGACCTCGATGATTTCCGCCGGGACCCGGGCGGTCACCCCGGCGCTCAGCACGGCCTCCGGGACCGCGCGGTCCAGTGACGCGCCGGGCGGAGGGGTTGCGGTCAGCGTGACCGGCTCGTTCAGCACCGCGGACAGGATCGTGTCGACGTCAGCGTCGGAACTCCAGACGGTCTTGCCGCCCGGCAGCGTGATCAGCACCGCGTCCCCCGCGTCGTCGGGGGCCACGGCGGACAGCGCGAGCAGCTGCCGCCACAGCCGCGGGTACTTCGCGCTGGCGACCTTGCCCGTCCGCCGGCTGACCAGGGCCAGCCGGCGATCACGCGCCAGTCCGGTGAACGTCACGTCGCTGGCGTCCACGTCCTCGCCGAGCATCGACTTGACCGGATACCGGCGCAGGCTGGCTACTGTTCCGAGCATGCTCCGATCATCGCAGGCACGCCGGAGCGGTCTCGCGTGTCAGCCGTCGAGGATGACGAGGTCGAGCTCCCGGAGCCGGTCGCGGTTCGCCACCCGTTCGATGGCGGTGATCCTCCCGCCTGCGACGGTGAAGAAATAGACGGCGCGCGGCCGCCCGCCCGGGGCCCAGACCGCTCCGGCGAGCCCGTTGATGACGGCCGGGCGGACGCCGTGAGCGTACTGCGCGAAGAGGCTGGCCACGTCCTGAGCACCGAGGATCTCCTCGGGCGCGCCCATCCGCACGCCTTCGCGGTCGGTGCGAAGCGGGACGCCGGGGTCGAGCAGGGCGAGCAGCGCGGTGAAGTCACCGCCGCGCGCGGCAGCCAGGAAGGCGGTGACGACCTCCCGCTGGCGGACCGGGTCGCCGCCTGAGGCCGGGCCCGCCGCCCGGACCCGCCGCCGGGCGCGGCTGGCGAGTTGACGGGTGGCGGCGGGGGAGCGGTCGACGACGGGGGCGATCTGGTCGAAGGGGACGTCGAACATGTCGTGCAGCACGAACGCAAGCCGTTCGGCCGGAGTGAGCACGTCGAGCACCGCGAGCAGGGCGACTCCGACCGAGTCCGCCAGGAGCGCCTGGTAGGCCGGGTCGGCGGGGTCCTCGCCGTTGCTCGGCGCCTCGGGGAGGTGCTCGCCGACGGGTTCTTCGCGCCGGGACTGCCGGGTGCGCAGCAGGTCGAGGCAGACCCGGGCCACGATCGTGGTCAGCCAGCCGCCCATGTTCTCCACGCTGGAGGTGTCGGAGCGGCACAGGCGCAGCCAGGCTTCTTGCACAGCGTCGTCGGCGTCGGCGGCCGAGCCCAGCATCCTGTGGGCCACCGCGCGCAGGCGGGGCCGGTGCACCTCGAAGCGCTCTGCGAGCCAGTCACCCTCATCCATCGGTCATCCCCTTGTCGATATCCGTCATAGCAGTGTCGGACCGGATCCTGCCGATGTGACAGGGACGACCCGCGGCGCCGCTCACCTTTGTCACCGGCATCCGATTGCGGGGCCGGTACCGAGTAGTCGCCTCCGCCACACCGCTCCCAGGGATCACCCGTAGGCTGTTCGCGTGGCTGCGATCGACTTCGAAGAACGAGACCTTGAGGCCAGCGTGCCCGACCTGGGCGCAGGCGGGGCCTGGACCCGGGTACGGCTGCGCTGGCGGCGCGATCCCCTGACGGGAGCGAGCGCCCGGATCCTCACCGGGGTGAAGCTCCAGCCTTCGACCCGGCCGGACCTGGCTGAGCTCACGGCGAAGCCCGCCTTCTGCCCGTTCGACGCCGAGTACCTGGAGACGGCCACCGTCCCGTTTCCCGCCGAGCTCACCGCCGAGGGCCGCATCCGCTTCGGCAGGGCCGTCGTGGTACCCAACATCATGGCGTACGCGACCCACAGCGCGGTGGGCATCTACGATCCCGGGCGGCACTTCCTCGACCTGGACGACCTGACGCCACCGATCGTGGGCGACGCCCTGACCGCCATGGTCCGCCACGCGCAGGCGGTGCGGCACCTGGACCCGGCGGCCCAGTGGAGCTCGATCAACGCCAACTACCTCCCGCCCTCGGGCGCGTCGCTGGTCCATCCCCACCTGCAATCCGCTCACGACGCCCACGGCCTGACCGGCCAGCGCCTGCTGGTCGAGCAGTCCAGGGCCTGGAAGGAAACCCGCGGATCCTACTGGGCGGCCCTGGTCGACCAGGAAGCCGGCGGTCCCCGGTGGGTGGGACAGACCGGCCGGGTCGGCTGGCTGACGCCGTTCGCGCCCACCGGGTTCCATGAGGTGTGGGGGGTGGTCGCTGGCGCAGCCGACGTGACCGAGCTGACCGAGGAGGATTGCCAGGACCTGGGACAGGGACTCTCCCGGGTGCTGGCCGCCTACCGGGCGTGGAACCTGGCCTCGTTCAACTTCGGCCTGATCGGCGGCGGGCCGCACGGGCACCAGGACGGGCACCAGGTCGTGCTCAAGGTGCTCAGCCGGTCCAACCCCGAGCCCGTGTACCGCTGCGATGCCACCTACTTCGAGCGCCTCTGGGGAGAGGCGCTGATCGACCTGAGCCCGGAGGAAGTGGCAGAAGGCGTGAGGACCAGGTTCTGAGCCGGCCGCGATGGCGGCGCGCTTCCGGCGGCGGCGTGAGGTTCATGCCGGCAGGCGACAGGCCGGGCGCGCCGCCGCTCACTCCGGGGCTGGCCGGGACCCCCGGGGAAGCTCCAGGACCCGTTCGATGCCGGCCCTGACGTAGGTCCGCGCCAAGAACCCGCGCCTGGCCCGCCACTGCTCCGACATCGGCTGCGCGGTCTCGTATCGCCGCTGGTAAATGTCACGGATCACGTCCGCGGGAGCGCCCCAGCTGGCCAGTACCTCAAGCGCTTCTTTCTTGGTGATGAGTCGTCCGTCTTGCAGCGTCACCGCGGCGCGCGCGAGCGTGCACATTCCCAAGTCGACCCAGATGTCCCGCAGCCACACGGCGGGCCGTTCCGTGCTCGGATACCAGAAGCCTCGCAGGTCACCGCGGATGTAGGCCGCCAGCTCCCGATCGGTCACCGGCGGAACCACGCTGGCCGGCGCGGGACCGAGCAGGCTGAGCCCTCCGCGGCACAGTTCCCGGCGGCTGACCGGCGAGACCACCCGGTGCAGCAACTCGCCGTGGGCCCAGGTCAGATGGGGCTGCCCGGGATCGGCCAGCTCGGAGCGGACCAGGTACGCGCAGTGGAGCCCGCTGGCCAGCGGCGCCTGCCTGAGGAGCGTCCCGTGAACGTGCTGCAGGTCCTGCCGTTGCGCGTCGGTGATCGCCGCGCCGATGAGCGCGATGAGATCCAGATCGCTGCGGCCAGGCTGAAAGTCTCCGAGCGCCAAAGACCCGTGCGCCCACAACGCGATCAGCGGCAGCACGCGGCCGACGTCAGCCGCGAAGCGATCAAGGAGGCGTCTCACCTCACCGGCCCGCGCCCGGGCAGGCGTAGTTGCCGTCACCATCGCATTCTTCCATCGGCTCTGTCTTGACACCATCGGAACGGCAGCCGGTGACACGGTGGCCTGCCGGGCCGTACCACACTGGTCGTGGGTGCGAGCTGGGTCCGGGCGACCGCCAGCACCTGATTCGTGGACCTGAACTGAAAGGCAGGCATCACCGTGAAGACCCCTCCGATCGTCAGTGCGCAGGAATGGGACGCAGCGCGCCAGCAGCTGCTCGTGAAGGAGAAGGAGCTGAGTCGCGCCCGGGACGCGGTGGCGGCGGAACGCCGACGGATGCCGTGGCTCGCGGTGGAGAAGGACTATCAGTTCGAAGGGCCTGACGGTAAGGCGAGCCTGCTCGACCTGTTCCAGGGCCGCCGCCAGCTGATCATCTACCGGGCCTTCTTCGAGCCGGGTGTGCACGGCTGGCCCGACCATGCGTGCGTCGGCTGCTCCCTGATGGCCGACCAGGTCGCCGACGTCGTCCACCTGAACGCCCGTGATACCACCTTCGCCTACGCCTCGCGCGCGCCGCAGCCTGACATCGCGCGGCTGAAGGCGCGGATGGGCTGGACCATGCCCTGGTACACCATGCTCGACGACTTCGACAAGGACTTCGGCGTAGACGAATGGCACGGTACGAACGCGTTCATCCGCGACGGCGACCGGGTGTTCCGCACCTACTTCATCAACAACCGGGGAGACGAGGCGCTGGGGAGCACCTGGAGCTACCTGGACGTGAGCGCGCTCGGGCGGCAGGAGGAGTGGGAGGACTCGCCCGAGGGCTATCCCCAGACCCCGCCGTACCAGTGGTGGAACTGGCACGACGAATACGACGCTGCCGCGCCGCCGCAGGCATAACCGGGCCGTGGGGTTGTCGGCCCGGATGTAGACACGGCCCTGCGGGCGGGAGCCGTCGGGCTGGTGCTCGTCGTTCGTGGCCAGGGTGATCAGCGGGCCAGGGCGCCCGTGACCGGATTCGCCTCGCCCAGCGCCTGCGTCGGCGTCTGTGCAGGCGGGGCAGCCCCGGAAGCGCCCATCCCGAATGTCGATCGTCTAGCGGTTCTCCGCCACGAACTGGCTGGCGGTGAAGGACGCGCCAGCCGGATCGGCGAGGACGGCGAATCGCACCCATGGCGCATTCTGCGGCTCGGCCAGGACCGAGCCTCCGAGCTCACGCGCTCGCGCAGCTATCGCGTCCACATCGTCGACGGCGAAGGTCACGCTCCAGCGCGCTGCGCCGCCCTCGCGAGGCAAGATCGTCGCCACGACGTCCTCGAAACCCTCGGGTGCGCCCATCTGCTTCATCCCCGCGCGCAGGCCGGGATTGAGCTCCTCCAGATGATCGCCATAGCCCGGCAGAGCCCACATCGGCGAGCCCGCGTCGATCGTCGTCCAGCCGAACACGGCGCCGTAGAAGGCCCGAGCGGCCTCAACATCGTCGGTGTGCAGGTTGTTGAAGTTCACCGCGCCATGCTCGTTGACCGCCGCCGAGCCGCGGTGCGATCCGGGCTGCCACACGCAAAAGACCGCGCCCTCGGGATCGGCGAACACGCCCATCCGCCCCGCGTCGAACACGTCGAACGGCTCGGAGAGCACCCGCCCGCCCGCCTCGAGCACCCGTGCCGCGGCGTCGTCGGCGGATTCCACGCGGATGTAGGTGTTCCACACCGCCTGCGGTGGTGCGCCGGGGGGCTGCGAGGAGATCGCGGCCGCGTCCCGGCCGCCGATGCGGGCCATGTAGTAGTGAGCCCCGGCGTCGGGGGGCATCGCGTCCTCGGTCTGCCAGCCGAAGAGCCCGGAGTAGAACCGGGCGGCGTCTACGGGGTCGGGCTGATTGGTGTCGACCCAGCACGGCACCCCGGCTGGGTAGTCCTCGCGCGTGCTCATGACGGCAGCCTACAGCGGCTCTCATCGAGCATCCCGGCAACGAGCCGCTCGAGCTGGACCGCGCGGATGTCATCGCGGCAGCGTCGTCATCCATTTACTTTACATAATGTCCATTATCGGCACTTGACGGCCCTGCGGCACTCCGACATCACGCAGGCGGGCGCAGCCAGAGTACGCCGCCGCAGCGGGCTGTCTCGCGGTCGGCCGCCGCGGCAGCGAGTGCCGCCCCAAGCCGGGACACATACGCTTTCGTACGCGGGAACGTGAGGTCGGACGTGTAGATGACGCCAGGAACCCCGTCTCCGGCCGCCTCGTGTGCACGTCGGAGGCTCTCGAAGTCCGGGACGTTGTTCGTCACGAGGACCCGGCCCTCGGCCAGTGCCGCCTGGAAGATCTCCAGGTCCGACAGGGC
>JASHVM010000641.1:0-8291 GCA_030044595.1 Streptosporangiaceae bacterium | reverse complement strand
CCGCGGTATCCGCCGGAGCCCGACGCGCTCGCCCAGGCCAGCCTGGTGCTGCCCAGCCTGGCCGAACTCACCGTGGACGCCGTCTCGGCGCTGGCGCCAAGCTAGGACACCGCTGGTTCCTTGAAGGTTGCCTGCGACTCCCGTCCCCAGACGGCCCGGCCCATCGCCTGCCCTGCGGGTCCTGGCCGGTCGGGACGACGGCCGTGTCGCGTTGAGTGGGCCTGCTGGCCGACAATAAGAGCGTGGGGTTGCGCAACGCGCTGGCCAAGCCGGTGAGGTGGATCAAGTCGGTCCGCTGCCTCATGCTGGTCTGCGGCGCGGTGCTGGTGCTCACGTTTCCCGACGCGAACCTGGAGTTCCTGGCCTGGTTCGGGCTGGTGCCGGGGCTGATACTGATCATCAGGTCGCCCACGGCTCGGGAAGGCGGGGTACGCGCCTGGTGGCTCGGGGCCGGGTACCTGATCGCCGCGCTGTACTGGATGGCACCGGAGATCGGGCCCGGGGTGCTGCTGGTCGCAGCGGTGTTCGGCGTGCTGTGGGTGCCATTCGGGGTGGCCGCGTGGAAGCTGCTCAGGCCGCCGCTCACCTGGCCGCGGGCGCTGGCCGCGCTGGTCGTCGTGCCGAGCTGCTGGCTGCTCACCGAGTGGCTGAGGTCCTGGCAGGGGTTCGGCGGCCCGTGGGCGGTGTTCGGCGTCAGCCAGTGGCAGCATCCCGCCGTGCTCGCGCTGGCCGCGGTCGGCGGCGTCTGGCTGATCAGCTTCGTTCTTGTCCTGGCGAACGTGTCGATCGTGATCGCGATCGAGTCCCTGCCGCGTGTCGGTGCGGCTGCCCTGCCCGGCGCCTCATGGCGGTGGGGGCTCGCCACCCTCGGCGTGGCTGCCGCGGCGGCCAGCATCGGCGCCGGGCCACTGGCGTTCGCGCTCACCCCGGCCAGCCCGGCGGTCCGCCACGTCACGATCGCCATGGTCCAGCCCGGCGTGGTCCACGACGCGAGCCTGAGCGCGCACGCGTCGCAGGCGCTGACCGCCGAGCTGAGCCGGGGCGGCACGCTCGCCGGAGTACGGCCGGACCTGATCGTCTGGGGCGAGAGCAGCATCGACGAGGACCTCACGCTGCCGTCGTCGCACACCCTGCTGAAGCAGATCGAGGCGCTGTCCGCCGAGGATGGCGCCGAGATCCTGGTCAACCAGGACGCCACGGCGCCCGGCAAGGGGCATGAGAAATGGGCGGTCCTGGTCAGTCCCTCTGGGATCCAGGGCATCTACGTCAAGACCAGGCTGGTGCCGTTCGGCGAGTACATACCGTTCCGGCAGCAGCTCGGCTGGCTGACCAAGATCAGCAAGGCGGCGTCGTCGAACATGATCCCGGGCACCGGCGCGCATCTGCTACACGCCACGGACCGGGCCGGAAACCCGCTGCCGATCGGCGTGCTGATCTGCTTCGAGTCCGCGTTTCCCGACATGTCGCGGGTGGACGCCGACCTGGGCGCGCAGCTGATCGTGTACCAGTCGGAGACCTCCACCTTCCAGGGCACCTGGGGCCCGGACCAGCACGCCTCGCTCGGGGCGGTGCGCGCGGCCGAGACCGGCCGGCCCGTGATCCAGGCCGCCCTGACCGGCGACACGGTCGCATTTGACGCCAGGGGCAGGCTGCTGGCCTGGATGGGGCAGTCCCAGCACGGCGTGGTCACCGTCAGGCTCGGGCTGCCCGCGGCCTCGGCCAGGACCATCTATGACCAGCTCGGGGACTACGTTCCGTGGACCGCTGTGGGCATCGTCGTGATCGCGGCGTTGGTCATGTTTGCGAATTCTCGCGGCCTTACTGGCCGAAGTGCTGGTATTGGCCGCGGGCGTGAGGCACAATATGTAGGGCAGTCCGTGCCCAAGTGATGAGGCCGCTGGGGAAGGCGAACCTCGTCTTAGGAGGCACGGTGTCCGCACATGGTGTTCTGTACGTTCATTCCGCGCCCCCGGCGCTATGCCCACACGTCGAGTGGGCAGTAGCCGGAATCGTGGGGGCGCCTGCAAGTATGCCCTGGGTAGGCCAGTCGGCTGCCCCAGGGTCGCTGCGGGCTGAACTGACCTGGCACGCGCGGCCAGGCACCGCGGGAGCGATCGCGTCCGCGCTGGCCGGGTGGAACCGGCTCAGGTTCGAGGTCACCGAGGACAGCTCGCCCGGCTGCGACGGCGTGCGCTACTGCTACACGCCTGACCTCGGCATCTTCACCGCCGTGACGTCAGCCAACGGCGACATTGTGGTACCAGAAAACCGGCTCCGCACCGTCGTGACGCTGGCGCTGCAGACAGGCGCCGCGTCGCTCGAGGACGAACTCGACCTGCTGCTCGGCACAGCGTGGGACAACGAGCTCGAGCCGTTCCGGCGCGCCGCCGACGGTGCCCCCGTGCGCTGGCTCAACGCAACCGGCTGATGCTGGTGCTGGCTGTCCCGGGGGACGACCCCCGGGACCCCCCGCTGCGCTACGCGCCCGCCGCGCGATAACCAGCTGGTAGGAACCGGCATGCCCTCGCTGTAGCCGGAGGCGCTTTGCACCCCGACAACGGCGCGATCGGCGAACTCGGCCAAGTCCCGCGCCCCCGCGTAGGTGCACGACGAGCGCAGCCCGGCCACGATCATGTCGATCAGATCCTCCACGCCGGGACGCACAGGGTCCAGGTACATACGCGCCGAGGAGATGCCCTCCTCGAAGAGTTCCTTTCGCGCCCGCTCGAACGGGGAGTCGCTGGCCGAGCGGAGGCGCACCGCGCGTGCCGAGGCCATCCCGAAACTCTCCTTGTACAGCCGTCCGTCGGGGGAGCGGAACGTGTCGCCGGGAGACTCGTAGGTACCGGCGAACCACGACCCGATCATCACGTTCGAGGCACCCGCGGCCAGACCCAGCGCCACGTCCCGAGGGTGCCTGACCCCGCCGTCGGCCCAGACGAACGCGCCGAGCCGCCTGGCCTCGGCGGCGCACTCCAGCACCGCGGAGAACTGGGGCCGGCCCACGCCGGTCATCATCCGGGTCGTGCACATCGCGCCGGGTCCCACGCCGACCTTGACGATGTCAGCTCCCGCCGCGACCAGGTCGGCGACTCCGGCGGCGGTGACGACATTCCCCGCCACGACCGGGACCGAAGGCGCCAGCGCTCGCACCGCCTGCAGCGCGCAGACCATCTTCTGCTGGTGCCCGTGCGCGGTGTCGACCACGAGGACGTCCGCGCCCGCGTCGAGCAGCAGCTTGGCCTTGGCCGCCACGTCACCGTTGACGCCGAGGGCGGCGCCTACCCGCAGCCGCCGCGAGCCATCGACGGCCGGGGAGTACAAGGTCGCGCGGAGCGCCCCGGTCCTGGTCATGATGCCAAGACAACGGCCGTCGCCGTCCAGCACCGGCGCCAGCCGGTGTCGTCCGTCGTGCAGGAGCGAGAACGCCTGCTCCGGCGGCGTTCCGGCCGGCAGCGTGAACGGGTCGGCCGACATCACCTGACTGAGCTGGGTGAACCTGTCCACCCCCAGGCAGTCGGCCTCGGTGACGACGCCGACCGGGCGACCGTCCTCGACCACTACCACGGCGTTGTGGGCTCGCTTGGGTAGCAGGCTCAGCGCGTCGCCCGCGGTATCGGTCGGACCAAGCATCAGCGCGGTCTCGACCACCAGGTCCCGCGACTTCACCCAGGCAATCACGTCCGCGACGACGTCGGCCGGAATGTCCTGAGGCAAGATCGCGAGGCCGCCGCGGCGCGCCATCGTCTCGGCCATCCTGCGCCCGGAGACCGCCGTCATGTTGGCGGTCACGATCGGTATGGTGGCCCCGCTGCCGTCGGAGGTAGCCAGGTCGACGTCCAGCCGCGAGCCGACGGCCGACCGGCCGGGCACCATGAAGACGTCGCTATAGGTCAGGTCGTGGCCCGGAGGTGTCTCGTTGAGAAATCGCACGTAGAGATTCTTCCCGATGCACGCGGGTGCTATCGCCCCGTCAAGGGCGGGCCGGGCCGGGTAGGCGAGCCTTCGCGATCAGGAAACGTTGAGGCCGAACGCGGCGAACATGATGTCCGCGATCCGATCGGCCATCTCTTCTTCCGGCAGCCCGACTTCCGCGCTGATCAGGTAGTTCACCCGCTCGAGCATCATCAGGCAGGCCAGAGCGGTCAGCTCGGCGTGCTCCTGGTGCTTCCCGGCCGCCTGCGCCGCGGCGGTCATGCCGGTCGTCATGGCCTCGGCGATGCTGAACAGCAGCCGCAGGCCGTCACCGAACACCTCCTCCGGCACCAGGTCCGCCTGGCTGAGGATGCGGATCACGGTCGCGTGCGCGGCGTAAGCCCGGAAAAACTTCCTGACCCACTGGCGCAAGACGGACAGCCCGGTCTCGTCGCTGGTAACGACGGGGAAATCGCCTGCCACGATCTCCATGTCGTGCAGCGCGTCTTTGAGCAGCGCCTTGAACAGATCTTCCTTGTTGGAGAAGTACAGGTAGAACGTGCCGTGCGAGATGCCGGCCCGGCGGACCACGTCATCGACGCGGACGCCGTGAAAGCCGCGGTTCTCGAACTCCACCATGCCCGCCTCGAGCAGCCTGCGGACGGTCTCCCTGCCCTGCGCGCGCAGTTCGCGGTCCTGGGCCGGGGTTCCGCCGCCCAGCGACGGCCTGGCGAACTGCTTGCGCGGCGGCCGCGCGGGGCCGCGGGGCGCGGCGCTGGCGGAGCCGCGGCTTGCCTCCTGGTTCATAGCAAGAGATTAGCCGTCCGGACCGCAACTGCTGCACATTCGGCCAATGAGGGGGCCTCCTCCCAGTTGGCCGCTGCCGCCCATCCGGCCAGGGCCGGGCCGGCCGCGGGCGCTGCTACTCTTCCAGCGGTGAGCAGGAATGGCCGTGAATGTCCGCTGAGGTACTGAGCCGGCGAGCGCTCAACCGGGCTCTGCTCAGCCGACAGCTGCTGTTGGAGCGTTCCGAGCTGCCCCCGGAAGATGCCGGCGCCCGGCAGGCCAGAGTGATCCAGGCCATCGAGCATCTGGTCGGGTTGCAGGCACAGGCGCCATTCCCGCCCTACTACGGCCTGTGGTCGCGGCTCGGAGGGTTCCGGCCAGACGACCTCGCCGCGCTGATCACCGACCGGAGCGTGGTCAGGATCGCGTTGATGCGCGGGACCATCCATCTGGTATCCGCGCGCGACTGCCTGCCGCTGCGGCGGATGGTCCAGCCGGTAATAGAGCGCGGCATGCGCAACGCGTACGGCAGGCAGCTGGCGGGCGTGGACCCCGCGGAGCTGGCCGCGGCCGGACGGATCCTGGTGGATTCCGAGCCGATGACGTTCAGCCAGCTCGGCCACGCGCTGGCTGAGCGCTGGCCGGATCATCCGCCCGCCGCGCTGGCGCAGGGCGTCCGCGCGTTCGTGCCGCTCGTGCAGGTCCCGCCGCGGGCCGTCTGGGGCCGGGCCGGGCAGTCGCGGCACACCTCGGCAGAACGCTGGCTCGGCCACCGCGTGCGTACGGTCGAAGCGGCGCCGGCCGACCTTGCCGGCCTGGTGACCCGGTACCTCGGCGCGTTCGGTCCGGCGACGGTCAGGGACGTCCAGGCGTGGTGCGGACTGACCGGGCTCAAGGCGGTGATGGAGCAGCTCCGGCCGTCCCTGGCGACCTTCACCGACGAGCAGGGAGCCGAGCTGTTCGACCTGCCGTCGGCGCCGCGGCCCGGCGGTGACGTGCCCGCGCCGGTCCGGCTCGTCGCCGAGTTTGACAACCTGATGCTGTCGCACGCAGACCGTTCTCGCGTGGTCAGCGCCGCGAACCTCAGCCGGTTCTACGCCGCCAACGGTATCTTCCCCGGCTCGGTCCTGATCGACGGCTTTGTCGCCGGGACCTGGCGGCTCGGCCGGGACAAGACCGCCGCGACGCTGACCATAGAGCTGTTCGCCCCGGTCAGGGACTGGTCCTCGCTGGTCGAGGAGGCCGGGCGCATGCTCGCGTTCTGCGCGCCGGACGCATCACACGACGTCCGTTTCACGCCTGTCGCCTGAGCCGGCCCGGATTCAGCGTTCCGCGAGGCGCTGGCCAACCTGCTCGGCGACCGCGATGACCGGCACGTGCCCGGGTTGTCCGGCATGACCACGCCAGGGATGGCAGCGATGGTGAAAATCTCTCTAAGATGCCGTTAGATCTCTTTAGATCTCGTTTGGGGGTTTCTGTTGGCGTATGCGGCCTTATATCGTCAAAGACACTGTGCTGCCGTTGTCCCTGCGTCGTGCCGCCGTCACGGCCTTCGTCGCCGCCGCGACGTGCGCCAGCGTAACCGGATTCGCGGCTCCGGCGGCTGACGCCGCCAGCGTTTCCCCTGCTTCCGGTCAGCCTCATCCGCGTGTCTCATCCGCCTCGGTACCCGCCTCAGCGCAGGCTCCGGCGTCTTCCGGGTCTCGCGGGACTGCGACTCGGCAGGAGTTCGTACCGGACCTGATCGCAGCGGTACCGGGCGGTGTCACCGCCACGCAGCTGGCCAAGATCAGAAAGCTGAGCGGGGTACAGGCGGTGCTGCCCGTTGACGGCGGCAAGATAACGGTCAACGGCCAAAGCGCCAACGTGCTCGGCGTCTCGGCTCAGGGTTTCAGGCCCTGGACGCCGCTGGCCACCGCCGCCTCGGCCGCGGTCTGGTCGGCCCTGGATAAGGGCGAGCTCATCAGCACCGCCGCGGCGGCCCGCAAGCTCCACCTGGCCGCCGGGAAATCGTACCCGGTATCCGCCGCCATCCTGGGGCAGATCCGGTTCGGCGGGGCCACCGCGCTCAGCGTGCCCGGTGCGGACGCGATCGTGAACCTGGCGAGGTCCGCGCAGCTCGGACTGGCGAAGAACTTCGCCGTCCTGATCAGCGCGCCGAAGGCGAACCTGAAAACGCTGACCACCCGGGTCAAGTCGATCGTCGGCGCGCACGGCCAGGTAGTGAACCTGGTGTCGTACACCTTGATCACGGAGAGCAGGCAACCAGTGGCGACCGTTGTCCCGACTGGCGCGCCAGCCAACTACCTGGAGCTGTTCCAGCAGTCGGCCAAGCTCTACTGCCCGGGCTTGCCGTGGGAGGTGCTGGCCGCGATCGGCCAGATCGAGAGCGGCGACGGCGCCAACGACGGCCCGTCAAGCGCGGGCGCGCGGGGCCCGATGCAGTTCATGCCGGCCACCTGGGCGATCTGGGGCATTACCGCGACCGCGTTCAGCCAGACGGGCGCTCCGGACATCATGAACCCGTATGACGCCGTGCCGTCGGCCGCGCGCCTGCTGTGCGCCGACGGCGGCGGAAACAGCGCCACGCTTCCTGCGGCGATCTTCGACTACAACCACGCGACCTGGTACGTCGACGAGGTGCTCGCCTTGGCGAACGAGTACGCCCAGAACAACCCGTCCTGACGGACTGCCCCTGGGGAAGCGCCGCGTGCCACGATATCGGGCCGCGCATACCGCAGCTCCAAGCGCATAGCAGCCCGCCGGCCCTGGTTGGATGAAGGCATGTCGGCCTACGACGCGTTCCTGCTTGTGTCGTTCGGCGGCCCGGAGGGCCCCGATGACGTAATGCCGTTTCTGGAGAACGTCACCCGCGGCCGCGGCGTCCCGCCGGAACGGCTCGCGCGCGTGGCCGAGCACTACTACGCGTTCGGCGGGGTGAGCCCGATCAACCAGCAGTGCCGGGACATGCTCGCCGCGGTCCGGGACGATTTCGCGGCGAGCGGCCTGGCCCTTCCCCTCTACTGGGGGAACAGGAACTGGGCACCCTACCTCGCTGGCACGGTGCGCGCCATGGCCGACGACGGTGTCCGGCGGGCGGTCGCCTTCGTGACCTCCGCGTACAGCTCCTACTCAAGCTGCCGGCAGTACCTGGAGGACATCGAGCGGGCCCGTGCCGCCGCCGGGCCCGATGCCCCGAAGATCGACAAGATCAGGCGCTTCTTCAACCATCCAGGCTTTATCGAGCCGTTCGCGGACAATGCGCGCGCGGCGCTGGCCACCCTTCCCGCCCAGGTTCGCGGGGACGCCCACCTCGTGTTCACCGCGCACAGTATCCCGGTCGCGATGGCCGATTCCAGCGGCCCGCAACGGGAGAACGGGGACACCGGAAGGGGGGGCAGGTACGTCGCCGAGCTGACCGAGGCCGCCCGCCTTATTGCCGAACGGATCCCTGGTGGCAGTCATCCGTGGTCGCTGGCCTACCAGAGCAGGAGCGGACCGCCGTCGCAGCCCTGGCTGGAACCTGACGTGCGCGATCATCTAGGCGAGCTGGCCAAGTCAGGGATCACCGCCGTCGTGATGATCCCGGT
>JASHVM010000640.1:0-5188 GCA_030044595.1 Streptosporangiaceae bacterium | reverse complement strand
CGCCCTGGCTGGCGGCTGCGCCGCGCGGCGACGGTCACGGCGTGCTGGTGCTGCCGGGGCTGCTGGCTACCGACACGAGCACGGTACCGCTGCGCCGGTTGCTGCGCTGGCTGGGCTACGACGTGCGCGGCTGGGATCTCGGGCGTAACCGCGGGCCGACCGAGGCGGTGCTGGCCGGGCTTCCCCGGGCGCTGCTGGCTCACGCCCGACGCACCGGGCGCCCCGTCTCGCTCGTGGGCTGGAGCCTGGGCGGCGTCTACGCCAGGGAACTGGCGCGCCAGCATCCCGGGCGGATCCGGCAGGTCATTACGCTCGGCAGTCCGTTCGCCCTGACCGATCCACGGCAGAGCCACGCGCACGGCCCCTACCAGCGCCTCAGTCACCTGCACGCGGACGGCGCGCGGCTGCCGTCCCGCGAGCAGCGAGCCCGGCCCATCGACGTGCCGTCGACGTCGGTGTACTCCCGTTCGGACGGCATCGTCGCCTGGCAGGCGTGCGTGGAGCCGGAGACCCGGCTGCACCAGAACGTCGAGGTCCGCTGCGGTCACCTCGGCTTCGGCGTCGACCCGGCCACGCTGTGGCTGATCGCCGACCGGCTGGCGGTCCCGGCCGGCCAGCACCGCCCGTTCCGCCCGCCGCCGCTGCTGAGGCCGCTCTACCCGGATCGCCCATGACCGGATCGCCGATGGCCGGATCGCCGATGGCCGGATCGCCGATGGCCGGATCGCCGTCGGCCGGCTCTGCCGCGCCCGACACGAGCCCGGCGCCCCGGCAGTTCGCGGCTCCGTGGGGCGCACGCGGGTACGTCTCCCAGCTGGATGGTCCGGTGCACTGGGTCGAGTTCGGTTCCGGCCGGGACCCCGGCCAGGGTCCCGGCCAGGAGGGACCGCCGATCGTATTCGTGCACGGCCTGGGCGGCTCGCACCTGAACTGGTCCCTGGTCGGATCGCCGCTGGCCGCCGGCCGTCGCGCCGTCGCGCTGGACCTGCACGGATTCGGCCTGACCCCCGGCACGCGCGGTACGTCAACCGTGCAGGCCAACGCGCGGCTGCTGGACCGGTTCGTGCGGCAGGTCACCGGGACACCGGTGATCCTGGTCGGGAACTCCATGGGCGGCCTGATATCCGTGCTGCAGACGGCCTCAGCGCCGGACACGGTCGCCGGGCTGGTGCTCATCGATCCTGCGCTGCCGATTCCCCCGCAACGGCCGGACAGCCAGGTGGCCGGCCGGTTCCTGCTGTACGTGCTGCCCGGCCTCGGTGAGCTGTACGTCCGGCGGGAGCTGGCGCGCCGCCCGCCGGCGCTGGCCGTCCATCAGCTCATTCAGCTCTGCTTCGCCGACCCGTCACGAGCCGACCCCGCGATGCTCAAGGCCTCGGTCGCGCTGGCCGCCGAGCGCCAGGCCGGGTCGACCGGCGACGCCTCGGCCCACGCCAGGTCCCTCCTCGCGGCCTCGCGCTCTCTCATGCGGGTGCTCAGCCGCCGCGGGCCTTACTGGCAGATGATGGCCGGGATCAAGGTCCCGGTCCTGCTCATCGGCGGCGACGCCGACCGGCTGGTTCCGGTGGCGAGCATGCGCCAGGCCAGCGCCCGCAACCCGCACTGGGAGTCCGTTATCCTCTCCGGAGTCGGGCACACGCCGCAGCTCGAGGTTCCGGATCTGGTCGCCGGCACGATACGGGACTGGCTGGACCGGCACTTCACCCCTCAACCAGGCTAGGCACCCCCCCAGGGGAGGAACCGGAAATGCAGCAACTGACCGGGCTTGATGCCTCCTTCCTCGCTCTCGAGACGCCGCACAGCACCGGCCATGTCGGCGGGCTGAGCGTGCTGGACCCCAGCGGCGCGCCCAAGCCGCTGACCCTGGCCCGGCTGACGGAGGTTATGTCCGAACGGCTGCCGCTCGTACCGGTGCTCCGCCGCAAGCTGCTGAACGTGCCGTTCGGCTTGGACCAGCCGTACTGGATTGACGACCCGGACTTCGACATCGAGTACCACGTCCGCGAACTCGCGCTGCCGCGCCCGGGGTCGGACGCCCAGCTGACCGAGCAGGTCAGCCGGCTGCACGCCAGGCCGCTGGACCGAAGCCGCCCGCTATGGGAGCTCTACCTGATCACCGGGCTGGCCAAAAGGCGCGCCGCGGTCTACACCAAGATCCACCACGCCGCGATCGACGGGGTATCCGGCGCCGAGCTGCTGACCGTCCTGCTCGATCTCACGCCAGCGGGCCGCGAGCTGCCCCCGGCCCGGCCGTACCGGCCGGCTGGGCCGCCCGCCCTGCCCGTGCTCGCGGCGAAGGCCGCCGCGCGGCTGGCCTGGCGGCCGGTGCAGACCGTCATCATCACCAACGAGCTGATCCGGCTGCTGCCGACGCTGGCCCCGGCGGTGAGGCCGGTCGTGGGTAGCATGCTCGGGCTGAACCGCGGCGACGGCAGCGTCATCGTTACCACGCTGGGGCGCGCCCCGGCAACGCCGCTCAACAAGCCGATTACGCCGCACCGCAGGATCGCGTTCCGCAGCGTGGACCTCGGTACGGTGAAGAAAGTCAAGAACGCGTTCAAGGTCTCGGTCAACGATGTCGTGATGGCGATGTGCGCGGGCGCGCTGCGGCGGTGGCTCGCCGACCGTGAAGCGCTGCCGGCGCAGCCGCTCATCGCGATGATCCCGGTCTCCGTCCGCGACCCGGCCAGCCAGGGGGCCATGGGCAACAAGGTGTCGGCCATGCTGGCCATGCTGCCGACCCACATCGCCGACCCCGGCCAGCGCCTCGAGATCGTGCACGCGGCCACCCGGATCGCCAAGGCCCAGCAGGCGGCGATCCCGCAGGGCCTGGTGGATCAGATCAGCGACTTCGCCCCGCCCGCGCTGACCGCCAGGGCGGCCCGGGTGGTCTTCGCGACCGGCGTGCTGCACCGGCTGCCGCCGTTCAACCTCACGATCTCCAACGTGCCCGGCCCGAACGTGCCCGTCTACCTCTGCGGGGCCAGGATGATCGCGCACTACCCGGTGTCGGTGATCACCGACGGCCAGGGCCTGAACATCACCCTGGTCGGGTACCTCGGGCAGCTGCACTTCGGCCTGGTGGCCTGCCGTGAGCTGGTTCCCGACATCGACGTTCTCGCCGGCTACCTGGCCGATGAGCTTGAGCTGCTCGTCGCGGCCGCCGAGAAGCGCGCCGCCGGCTGATGAGAGCCGCGCCGCTGGCCGGCCCGGGCGGGGACGATGACGCCCGCGCCGTCCTGCCCGAAGGAACCGGGGTCCCGGCCATGGTCCCGGCCGAGATCTTCGCGGCGGCCGTGGATGCCTTCGTATCGGGACAGCGGCTGGACATGCGGTCACTCGCGAGGCATATCGGCGTGGCGCGCGCCACCCTCTACCGGCGGGCCGGCAACCGGGAACAGCTGCTCGACCAGCTGCTCTGGTGGCGAGCCCGCGGCCTGCTCGCCGGCCACGTGCGAGCCAGCGCGCATCTGGCCGGGACGGCCCGGCTCAGCGCGGCGATCGCCGGCGTGCTGCGTGCCATCGGAACGGACCGTCCGCTGCGGGTGTTCCTCGAGGCCGACCCGGAGACCGCGATGCGCATCCTGACCGGGACCCGCAGCACCGTGCACCAGGGCATGGTCCGCGCGCTGGAGAACCTGATCGACCTGGAGCGCGGCCGCGGCGCGTTCGACGCCAGCCTGGACACCCCGACCCTGGCCTACGCGATCGTGCGGGTCAGCGAGGGATTCCTGTACGCCGACGTCATCGCCGACCGCGCTCCTGACATCGGCCGTGCCGTCACGGTCATCGACGCCCTGCTCCGTGGCCTTGACCTGGTGAACCGCGCTCCCGTGCCGGTGCCGGGAATGCCCTAGCCCTCGTCCAGGGCCAGAATCATCTTGCCGGTGTTCGCGCCGTCGAAGAGCATCAGCAGCGTCTCGGGGAAGTCGCGGACGCCGCCGTGCACGATGTGCTCGCGCGAGACGAGCTGCCCGGCCCGGTACCAGCCCGCCAGTTCGGCCAGGGCCTCCGGGTAGCGGTCGGCGTAATCGAACACCACCATGCCGGTCATCGACGCCCGGGCGACCAGCAGCATCATGTAGTTGGCCGGGCCCCGGAACCGGGCCTCGTTGTACTGGGAGACCGCTCCGCAGATGACGATCCTGGCCCCGCGGGCGATGCACGTCAGGACGGTGTCCAGGATCTCCCCGCCCACGTTGTCGAAGTACACGTCGACCCCGCCCGGCGCGTGGCCGCGCAGCGCCTTCCGCAGGTCCCCGCCCCGGTAGTCGATGGCCGCATCGAACCCGAAGTCCTCGACCACCGTCCGGCATTTTTCTGGGCCGCCCGCGATGCCGATGACCCGGCAGCCCTTGATCTTGGCGATCTGCCCGGCCACGCTGCCCACCGCGCCGGCCGCGCCGGAGACAACCACCGTGTCGCCCGGCTTGACCCGCCCGACGTCGAGCAGCGCGAAGTAGGCGGTCAGCCCGGTCATCCCGAGCGCGCCCAGGTACGTCGGCGGCTCGGCGAGCGCGGTATCGAGCTTGATCACGCCCCGGCCGTCCGATACCGCGTATTCCTGAACGCCGAACGCTCCGGAGACGTAGTCGCCTGCGGCGAACCCGGGATGCTCCGAAGCGGTGACGCGGCCGATCCCGCCGGCCCGCATGACGGCGCCGATCTCCACGGGCGCGATGTAGGAGGCGCCCGCGTTCATCCATCCGCGCATCGCCGGGTCCACGGACAGGTGCGAGACCGCCACCACGAACTGCCCGGGACCCGGTGCCGGCACCTGCTCGCTGGTGAACTCCCAGTCACTGGGCCTGGGCAGCCCGGACGGGCGGGCGGCCAGCCGCACCTGATGGTTGGTCGGTGACATTCGGCGGCTCCAAACGCGAGGCGGTACCTGCTCGGAAGGTAATGCTGCCAGACCCGTAACACAACCACCCAGGTTCAACGCGGTGTCCGAAATCCGCCAGCTTGGGCGGCTGCCTGCTCATAGGCTGTTCGTGAACAGACTCCAAGTGGGATTGGTGAATCGAAAAAATGACCAGTTACATGAACGCCCCGAGCCCAGTGGGTGAGCTGCTCCTGGTGGGCGAGGAGCTTCCCGGCCTCGTGGCCCTGACGTCCGTGTCGATGACCGGGCAGCCGAACGCCCCCGAGCCCCGGGCCGACTGGCGCCGCGCTCCCGAGGCGTTCG
>JASHVM010000639.1:0-15325 GCA_030044595.1 Streptosporangiaceae bacterium | reverse complement strand
TACCAGGCCGTGTACCAGCTCAATTTCTCCGGCGTCAGCGCGCCCGGCAGCTACCGCGTCAGGCTGCTTTCTCCCGCGGCGGCCGTTTCCCCCTCCTTCACCGTCGGCACGGGGTCGCAGCTGTACGGCCAGCTCGTGGACAACGCCGTGCAGTACTTCACCTCCGAGCGGGACGGGCCCGACGTGGATCCCGGCGTCCTTGACCGCCAGCCCGCCAACCTGACCGACGAAAAGGCGTACGTCTACGCGGACCCGAAGTACGACAGCAACGACAACCTGCTCGGCACGCTGAAGAAGATCGGCGGGCCGGTCAACGTCTCCGGCGGCTGGTTCGACGCCGGCGGCGGATACGAGAAGTTCGCGTATACGGCCAGTTACGCGGACGCGCTGATGCTGATCGCGGCCCGGGACTTCCCCGGCGAGTATCCGGCACTCGAGCCGGAGGCGCAGTTCGGCCTGCAGTGGATCACCAAGCTGTGGAATCCCCAGCAGAAGGTGATGTACGTCCAGGTCGGCATCGGCAACGGCAGCGCGCCCACCAAGAAGTACCCGAACGGCCAGATCCAGGGCGACTACAACTTCTGGTTCCTGCCGCAGCAGGAGGACCGCATGAACGTGAGTCCCGGCGGTAACCCCGGCCCGACCGCGTACTACGTCAAGTACCGGCCGGTGTTCGAGGCGGCTCCGCCGGGCCAGCCGGTCAGCCCCGACCTGGCGGGCCGGTTCGCCGCCGACTTCGCCCTCGGCGCGCAGCTCGACGCGACCGCCGACCCGGCGCAGGCCCAGCACCTGCTCAGCCTGGCCCGGGGCGTCTACGCGATGGCGAAGACCACCGACGTCGGCCAGATCGTCACCACGTTCCCGTATGACTACTACCCGGGCACGGAGTGGAAGAGCGACATGCTCTGGGGGGCCGCGGAGATCGCCTTGGCCGACGAGGCGACCGGCGCTCCCGTGGCTCAGCTGCGCCGGGACCTGGCCACCGCGGCCCGCTGGGCCAGGGCCTATATCGCGCAGGGCCACCCGGCCGACGGGGACACGTTCAACCTCTACGACAACGGCGCGGTCGCCGAGGCCGAGCTGCTGCAGGCGATGCGGGAGGCCGGCGCGCTGGGTCTGCCACCGGTGATCGCCCCCGGCACGCTGCTCGACGACCTCGCCGCGCAGCTGCGCACCGGCGAGGACTGGGCCAAGGGCGACCCGTTCGCGCTCGGCACGCAGCTGGGCCAGTCTGACGCGTCGCCGCACGCGTTCGGCCTGTTCATCACCAACGCGCTGTACCAGGAGTACGGCGGCTCGAGTAAGTACCAGTCGTTCGCGCAGCAACAGCTGAACTTCGCGCTTGGCGCGAATGCCTGGGGCAGCTCCTTCGTGGTCGGCGCCGGCACGGTGTTCCCGCAATGCATGCAGAGCGAGATCGCCAACCTGGCCGGGTCCCTCACCGGCAGCGGCAACATCCAGCTCGGGGCGACCACCGACGGCCCGAGCAGCGCGGGCAACTTCGTCGGCCTGGGCACGGTTCCCGGGATGAAGGCCTGCAGCGCGGGCAACTTCGCGCCGTTCAACACCAAGACCGTCGGATACGAGGACAACGTGGTCTCCTGGCCCTCGGTGGAGCCTGCTGACGACTACACCGCGGCTTCCCTGCTGGCCTTCGCCCTGGGCGGGGCCGGTCTTGGCTGACCATCCGCCGTGGCCGGAGCCCGGCGCGCTTACGCCCGCCGTGCTGGCCATCGACGGCGGCAACAGCAAGACCGACGTGGCCCTGGTGGCCGCCGACGGCACGCTGCTCGCGGCCGCCCGCGGTCCGGGCATCAACGCCCACGTGGCAGGCATCGACGAGACGATGCTGATCCTGGCGGCGGTGGTCAAGCAGGCCGTGGCGCAGCTGGACGGGCGCGGCCGCGCCGAGGATGGCCGGGTCGCGCGGCACACGGTGGCCTGCCTGGCCAACGCCGACTTGCCGGAAGAGGAGGCGGAACACGCCGCCGCGGTCCAGGCCCAGGGATGGAGCCCGACCGCGACGGTCGTCAACGACACGTTCGCCATCCTGCGTTCGGGCCTGACCGATGAGGACCTGCCGCATTGGGGCGTCGCAGTGGTCTGCGGCGCGGGCATCAACTGCGTCGGCGTCGCCCCCGATGGCCGGGTGACCAGGTACCTGGCCCTGGGCACCATCTCCGGTGATTGGGGCGGCGGCGCGGGCCTGGGTCTTGAGGTCCTCTGGCACGCCATGCGCGCGGAGGACGGCCGCGGCCGGGACACGGTGCTGAGAGAGTATCTGACCAGGCATTTCGGCGTGGAGCGGGTCGAGCAGATAACGATCGGCATCCATCAGGGCCAGATTCCGGACGACGACCTGATCGGCCTCGCGCCCATGCTGCTGCGGGCGGCAAGCCAAGGCGACCCGGTCGCGCGGGCCGTGGTAATCCGGCTGGCCGACGAGATCGCCGTGATGGCCATCACCGCCATGCGCCGCCTCGACCTCACCGGCCTGGCCACCCCGGTCATCCTCGGCGGCGGCGTCATAACCGCCAGGAACCCGATGCTGATGGACAGCATCACCGCGCAGCTCGCCGAGGCCGCGCCGCACGCAAGCGCCCGCGTGATCGACGTGCCGCCCGTGGTCGGCGCGGCGCTGCTCGGCCTCGACCACGTGCACGCCCCGGCTGCCGCCGAGTCCCGGCTGCGCGCCGCCTACCAGGATTCGCGCTGATCCGGCTCGCGTCCCTGGCCTGCCCGGCCGGTAACCCCCGCTTGGTGCTGCTTGGCGGCGGTATCCTGCACATTGGGGTGTTCTTCTTCCCCGCGCTCGTGCTGCTGGCTGTGGGCGGCAGCAAGCTGTGGCGGGAGCGGACACGCCCAGGCGGAGGTGCGCCCCGATGTTTCGTTACCTAACCCGGGATCGCCTGGCGGTCCTGGCCGGCCTCGCCGCCCCGCTGGCTCTGGCGGCCATCCTCGTGCCGTTCCGGACCAGCTTCCCCAACACCGACGCCGCGCTGGCGTTGATCGTGGTGGTAGTGGCCGTCGCCGCGAACGGGGACCGGCTAGCGGGGATCCTGGCGGCGGCCTCAGCAGCGGTCTGGTTCGACTTCTTCCTCACCAAACCCTATGAGCGGTTCACCATCACCAGTCGGACAGACATCGAGACCACCGTCTTGCTGCTGGTCATCGGCGTGGCGGTCACCGAGCTCGCGGTGTGGGGCCGGCGTCAGCACACGGTCGCCAGCCGGCGCGCCGGCTACCTCGAGGGAATCAATAGCGCGGCGCAGGCCGTAGCCGCGGGCGGCTCGCCGACCACGCTGATCGAGCAGGTAACCAGCCAGCTCACCCAGCTGTTGTCGCTGCGATCATGCCGGTTCCAGTACGGTGTCGCCGGGATCGGCCAGCCGGCCCGGCTGCGGCGCGACGGATCGGTCACCCTGGGGAACCGGGCGTGGGATTGCGACGCCGAAGGGTTCCCCGCCGACGCCGACATCGAACTGCTGGTGGAAGGCGGCGGCCTGTTCCAGGGCCGGTTCCTGATGGCGCCTGTCCCCGGCGCCCGGCCCACGCTCGAACAGCGGCTGTTGGCCGTCGCGCTCGCCGACCAGGTGGGCGCCGCGCTCGCCACGAGCCACCCGGTTGACCAGAAGTAGCCGGCCGACGCCTACTTAGCCGCTACTTCGTCATCCGGCCGCAGAGCCAGGCAAGCGACATCGGGTAACGGTAATCGATGCCCATGTGCCCGGCGTCGAATAGCTCGAAATGGACCAGCTCGTCGGACACGCCGACGTCCCGGAGCGCGGCACGGAAAGCCTCGGCGCCGAGGTCGAGATGGTATTCATCCTTCGTTCCGGCGTCGATCCAGATCGCGCGGAGCCCGCGTAGGGCCTCCGCATGAGCTGGCGCCATCCGCACCGGGTCCCAGTCCAGCCATCGTTGCCATACGGCCGGCCGGAGCACCCCGGTCACCGGGTCGAACGGCAGGTCTACCGTCCCATCCTCGTTTGCGGAGAAGCACGCCGCCACGCCGAGCACCCCGAGCAGGGACATGTCTTCCTCCTTGGTGAAGGCCACCCGGGAGGAGAAGTCGTCCCACCAGCGCCAGATGTCGCCGTCATAGCGGCGCAGGTGCCTAGTCGCGGTGGCGAACTCGGGTATGTAGCAATACTCGTATAGCGTGTCCCCCGCGTGCGTGGCCAGCGCGCCGAACAGGTCGGGCCGGAGCATCGGCGTGATCATCGCGCCGAAGCCGCCGCTCGATTTACCCGTGATGGCCCGGTGCGCGGCGTCGGGCAGCGTCCGGTATCGCGCGTCTACCCAGGGCACAACCTCGTCGCACAGGTAGGAGTGGTAACGCCCGGTGCCGGGCGAGTCCACGAACTGGCTGCCGCCGTACCTGGTCCACGCGTCGACGTACACGACGATGGCCGGCGGCGCCTCGCCGCCGGCGAACACCGCGTCGGCCGCCTCCGGGAACGGCATACGGTACGGCGACCTATTCCGCCACATCGCCACGTTCCCGGTGTATCCCTGGATCACGTACACGGCCGGATACCTGCGCTCAGGCACGTCGTCGTAGCCCGGCGGCAGATACACCAGCAGCGGGCGCTCGGACGGGTCGCCCAGCGGGTTGCCGCGCAGCAGCTCGCTGCTGATGACGCGTTCTTCGATGCGGCCGACGAGATCGACGGACCAGGGCAGCACGGCTCCTCCTACCAGACGGGCTTTCCTAGCCTATGCCGCTAACCCGCGCCGTCGCGTGCCACCACTCGTAATCCACCGGCGGGTGCGGGCCCGAGGGGCGCTCGTACGAGGGCAGGACAAGCTCGGGCGTGCCCGCCCAAGCAGGCGCGGAGACCTCAGCGGTCATTCGTGACTCCTTGGTGCGGGTATCCCGCCGCTGAGGGAGCGCAATGCGTCCAGCTCGGCCGGGGTGGGCCCGGCCATGATCTCCGGCTCTGCCGTTACGGCCAGGTCCCAGCCGGTTCGCTCCCGCGCGGCTGCGGCAGAGACGCCCGGGTAAAGGCCGGTCAGGGTGAACTCAAGCGTCACCGGATCGGGCTCGAGGATGCCCAGGTCGGTGATGATCTTCTTCGGTCCGGCTCCGGTGAGCCCGAGCCGCTGGCGGTCGCCCGGGCCGGACCCGTAGCCGACCGAGGTGATGAAGTCGACCCGCTCGACGAACGACCGGCTGCTCTGCCTGACCACGACGATCACCTCACGGCAGGAGGCGGCAATCTCAGGTGCGCCGCCCGCGCCGGGCAGCCGCACCCTCGGGTTACCGTAATCACCGCCGATGACGGTGGTATTGATGTTGCCGAACTTGTCGATCTGGGCGGCACCGAGGAATCCGACATCGATGCGCCCCGGCTGCAGCCAGTAGTTGAAAATCTCGGGCACGCTGACTACCGCGTCCGCCGTCTCGGCGAGCAGGCCGTCGCCAATGGACAGCGGCAGCTCAGCCGGCTTGGCGCCGATCGTGCCGGACTCGTAGATCAGCACCAGCCCGGGCGCATGCGTCGCCCGGGCCAGGTTCGCGGCCGCGCTGGGCAGCCCGATACCGACGAAGCAGGTCATGCCGTCCCGCAGGGCACGGGCGGCGGCCACGGTCATCATCTCGTCAGCCGTGTACGTCGGCTCGCTCAGCTCCGCCCGGTTCAGGCTCACCTGGTCAGTCACGGCTGCCCCGCGGGAGCCGGGTAAACCCGCTCATGCAGCCAGCGGGTGAACGCCTCCCTGTTCCGGCTGATGGCGTCCCAGGCCACGTAGTAGTCATTGTCGCGGACCGTGTAGCCGAGCGCGTAGGACGGATGCGCCCCGCCCGGCACGTGCGCCACGTAGCTCACGGTCCAGCCGGGCAGGACCACGTCTCCCGGGCGGGGATCAAGGCGGTCCACGACCTCCTCGACGGTGACCACGGACCGCCGCGACGACAGCACCGCCTCCTTCTGGACGCCGGCGATCCCCCAGAATTGCACGTTCCCCGCCCGGTCGGCGCGCTGGGCGTGGATGACGGCTACGTCGGGCCGGATCGCGGCGACGGCGGTCAGCGTCTCGCCGGTGAACGGGCAGGTGATCGGCTTGATCGTCGGCGCCGTGCCGTGGCTTGCGGGCAGCGTTTCCTGGCGGTACAGGTCGGTGCCGTTGTACCCGCGCAAGACGGCGAACGGCAGGCCGGACGCGCCGGCCACGTAGCGGTTCGCCATCCCGGCGTGGCTGTGTTCCTCGATCTCGAGGGCGGTCGGCCAGGCATGCTCGACCGCGTCCCGGAATCTGTGCAGCGATCCCACACCGGGATTACCGCCCCAGGAGAAGATCAGCTTGCGCGCGCAGCCGGCCCCGATGAGCTGGTCGTAAATCAGGTCCGGCGTCATCCTGATCAGGGTCAGGTGCCGGCGCCGCTGCCTGATCACCTCGTGTCCGGCGGCGAACGGGATCAGGTGCGTGAAGCCTTCCATGGCCACGGCGTCCCCGTCATGAATCGCCTTCTCCACGGCTTCGGCGAGTGAGACGATCTCCGCCACTTCGCTCCCCGTCCTGTCCGCTTACCGAAACGATAGCGCTTCAGCGGGTCGCCATGAGTACAAACGTTCGCATGTCGGACGCGTGAGCATGGGCTGGGTGCGGCCTAAAGGCAAACCACCTGGCCCAGGGCCTTTCCCTCGGAGCTGGGAGCCGTCGCTACTCCGCTTCGGCCAGCGCGCGCGCCGTGCGACCGAGAAGGCCCGGTTGCCGGCCGGCATCATCGATGGCCGTCCTCCTGGGATGGATGGGCCGCCTGCCGGAATTGACCGCCGTCCAGCGCTTCGTGCGCCTCGAGGGCGGCGGCGGTGAAGACCTCGGCGGCCCCGAGGTACCCGGCCGGCTCGAGCGCCGACTCGATCTGCTCGGCAGTGATGCCCGCGGCGGCCAGCCGGCTCTCGAGCTTGGGTACGGCCAGCAGTACGTCACCGAGCGGCAGGCCTGCGCTCAGCGCCCGCTGGCCTGCCTCGGCCACCAGGTCATGCGCCTGGACGGCGCCGAGCACGCCGGCCAGCAGCGACGTGACATGCTCGGCGAGCGGTAGGTCCTTGGTCGCGGCCAGGTTGGCCGCCATCCGCGACGCGTCCACGGTGAGCCCGCACAGCAGCTCGGCCGCCCAGCTCGCGGCCGATCCGGTGAGCCGGAGCAGCGCGGTCAGCGGCTCCCATTCGGCGTGCCACGCGCCGGCCGCGCGCTGATGTTCCTGCTCCGCGGAGGCGACGAGGGTGGCCAGCAGCCCGGGCGCCTGCCTGGTGCAGCCGAGGATGGCGATCGCCGCGACCGGGTGGTGCTTGTGCAGCATCGCCGAGGACCCGCCGCGGCGCGGACTCGAGGACGACGCGACCGGATCCGGGGTACCCGGGCCGCCGTGAGCGCCCCGCGGTCCGTCGGCCGCCGCGACGCTACTTCCCTCGCTGACCTCGCCGACCTCCGACTGCGCGAGTAGCGTGACATCCCTGGCGATCTTGCCGAGCGCTGCCGTCACCCTGGCCAGCGCGGTGGCCAGGTCAATGACCCGCAGCCGGTCCGTGTGCCAGGGCAGCACCGGCCGGGCCAGGCCCAGCTCCTCGGCGAGCAGCGCCGCGACCCGCGGGCCGTCGCCACCTAGCGAGGCGAGCGTGCCCGCCGCGCCGCCGAACTGCACGGCGAGCCGCCGCGTGCCGACCGCGGCCAGCCCTTCGCGCGCCTCGTCCAGGCTGGTCAGCCAGCCCGCCGCGACCAGGCCGAAGGTCACGGGAACGGCCTGCTGGAGCAGCGTCCGGCCGATCATGATCGTGGACCGGTGGGCCCGGGCGAGCCCGGCCGCAGCCTCGGCGGCCCGGGCCAGATCGGCGAGCACGACGTCGATCGCCCGCCTGGCCAGCAGCATCGCCGCGGTATCCACGATGTCCTGACTGGCAGCACCGCGATGCACGGCGCCGGCCGCGGTTTGGGGGACCCGGCGCGCCAGGGCGCGCGCCAGCGCGGGAACCGGATTGCCGGTCAGCTCGGCGAGCTCGGCGAGCTCGCCGATCCGGAAATTCTCGGCCCGGGCGACCGCGGTGACCGCCTCGCCGGAGCCCGCCGGCGTCAGCCCGGCCCGCTCGAGCGCGCGGGCCAGCCCGGCCTCGGCGTCCAGCATCGCCTGCAGCCACGCACCGTCGCTGGTGTCGGCGTCTCCCCTGGCGAAGACCCCCCCGAACAACCCCTTCGCGCTCGGCTCCTCACGGTCGGCCATGTGCGGAATCAGTCCTCTCCCGTATCCGGGCTCACCACGATAGACCCGCCCCCCGGCCTACCCTGCTGTTCCCCTCACCGTACGTACAGCCGGCGCGGATCTTCAGCCGTTCGGTCTGATGGCTTATGGTCTGATCATGACCGAGCATCTATCAGCGGAACCTCGACTCCCTCAGCGCCGACACCTTGCCACCGAGATCCCCGGGCCGCTCTCACGTGAGCTGCTGGCCCGGCGCGAGCGCGCGGTGGCCCGCGGGGTCAGCACCATGCTGCCGGTATTCGTCACGGACGCCGGCGGCGGCGTGATCGTGGACGCCGACGGCAACTCCCTGATTGACTTCGGGGCCGGCATCGCGGTGGTCTCGGTGGGCAATGCCGCCCCCCGGGTAGCCGCGCGCGTGGCCGACCAGGCGGCCAGGTTCACGCACACCTGCTTCATGGTCACCCCCTACGAGGGTTACGTCGAGGTCTGCGAGGAGCTGGCCCGCCGGACGCCGGGCACGTACGAGAAACGTTCCGCGCTGTTCAACTCCGGCGCGGAGGCCGTCGAGAACGCGGTAAAGATCGCCAGGCACGCCACCCGGCGGCAGGCCGTGATCGCGTTCGACCACGGCTACCACGGGCGCACCAACCTCACCATGGCCCTCACCGCGAAGAACATGCCGTACAAGGACAAGTTCGGGCCGTTCGCGGGCGAGATCTACCGGATGCCGATGGCCTACCCGCTGCGCTGGCCCGGCGGCCCGGATGCGTGCCGGACCGAGGCCCTGCCGATGGTCAAGTCGCTGATCCACACCCAGGTGGGCGAGGATAACGTGGCCGCGGTGATCATCGAGCCGATCCAGGGCGAGGGCGGGTTCGTAGTCCCCCCGGAGGGGTTCCTGCCGGGGCTGGCCGAGTTCTGCGCCGAGCACGGGATCGTGTTCATCGCGGACGAGATCCAGACCGGGTTCTGCCGCACCGGCGACTGGTTCGCCTGCGAGCACGAGGGCGTCGTACCCGACCTGGTCACCACCGCGAAGGGCATCGCCGGCGGGCTGCCCCTGGCCGGGGTGACCGGGCGCGCCGAGATCATGGATTCGGTGCACTCGGGCGGTCTCGGCGGGACCTACGGCGGTAACCCGGTGGCCTGCGCGGCGGCGCTCGGCGCGATCGAGACCATGGCCGCCGAAGACCTCGCCGGGCGGGCGCGCCGGATCGGCGACATCATGCTGCCCCGGCTGTACAAGCTGGCGGAGACCTACCCGGTGATCGCGGACGTCCGCGGCCGCGGCGCGATGCTGGCCATCGAGCTGACCAGGCCGGGCACGCTGGACCCCGACCCGGCCACCACCTCCGCCGTTTCCAAGGCCTGCCACCAGGCCGGGCTGGTCACGCTGACCTGCGGCACGTTCGGCAACGTGCTCCGCTTCCTGCCGCCGCTGGTGATCGGGGAGGACCTGCTCGACGAGGGGCTGTCGCTCCTGGAGGACGCCTTCGCCGCGACCTGCGGGTAATGCCCCGGGCGGAGTCCGGCCGGCCGTTTTGGCCGGGGCAAGACGTGGCTTCGGGTTAGCCCCCCGCCGCGGTGACCTCACGTCCTTGATCGGCGCGACGTGCCGGCGCCGGCCGACCCGGGCCGGAGCACGGTAAGCAGCGGAATGGCCGCGATCTTCTCCTCAGTCAGGTCGTCCCAGCAGATGCCGACGGCAGGCCGCGAGTCGTGCCGGGAGCGGCAGTCGATGACCCGCGCCGGGGTGACGACGAAGTCCAGCGGTACATCGTGGCTGGTCAGCGGGATCGTCCCCGCCGGGAGGACCTGGAGCTCGTGCACGGTGGTGACGCATACGGTCTGCGGTCCGATCAGGTCGGCCGCGGTGGCCAGCGCGAATTCCAGGTCGGCGAACCCGCCGCCCTTGCCCAGCCGGGCGCCGTCCTCACCGGCTGCGACGCAGCCCATCACCACCAGGTCGACCGGCGACAGGTCGGCCAGCGTGACCCGGCGGGCGGAGCGGGCCGCGCCGCCGATTGAGGCCGCCTTGCGGGGCGGCTCGCTGAGGTGGTCGGGATCCAGCGCGAAGAACGGCTCCGGGCCGGCCAGGCGCGGCACGGCCATGTAAACGGTCTTGCCGTCCTCCAGCGCGCGCTGGCGTACGGGCAGCTGCGCGGAGTCCGGGTTGGCCTTGATGGTGCCCGCCGCCTGCCACGCATCCATGGCGCGAAGCCGCTCGGCTGCCGCCTCGGCGCCGGTGAAGTTCGGGATGCGTCCCTCGGCACCGGGGAACCGCGCCACCCGGGCCGCGCGCATCGCGGACCACACCTCCTGGCGCAGGGCGGCCTTGGCGGCCAGTACGTCGGCGGGGTCGCCAGCATCGCGATCATGACGCGGCGCGGAACGGGGCATCCCTCCATCCTCCCGCAGCCTGCCGCCTGCGGCTGCCGATCAGAGCGCCTCAAGCAGGATGGCTTCGAGGTCGTCGTGGCTCAACGCGACGGGGTTGCCCTGCATGCTGCTCGACGTCATGGCTTTGGCGGCGACGGCCTCGGCCTGCCCGCGGCCGAGGCCGAATGCGGCCAGGCCCGGTACCGCGAGCAGGGTCAGGGTCTCCCGGATCCAGGCCAGGCCGTCCTCGATGGACGCGGCCGGATCCCCGGTCAGCAGCTGTGCTGATTCGGCGTAGCGGGCCAGGATGTCCGCGGTAGCCTGCCCGGACCGCAGTGCGCGCACGTTCGCTTCGATGACCGGAGCCAGCAGCGCCGCACAGGCCACGCCGTGCGGTACGTCGGCGGTCCCGCCGATGACGCCGGCCAGGCCGTGGACGGCGCCTAGCTTCGCGTTGGCCAGCGCGATGCCGCCGCTCAGGCTGCATACGGCCATGTCCGCCCGTGCCCTCAGGTCGTCGCCGTTGGCGTAGGCGGCACGCAGGCCGGTACCGGCTCGGCGCAATCCTTCGCGGGCCAGACCGTCGGTCAGCGGGCTGGCCTTGACCGAGACGAACGGCTCCAGGCACTGGGTGAGCGCATCCAGGCCGCTGGCGGCGGTGACCGGCGGCGGGCACGACAGGGTCAGCAGCGGATCGACCAGGGCGACGCGGGGGATCATCAGCCTGCTGCGCAGGCTCACCTTGACCCGGTGCGCCGGCACGGCGAGCACGGCGTTGGCGGTTACCTCCGCCCCGGTGCCTGCCGTGGTAGGCACCGCGACGCAGGGCACGGACGGCTGGGTGATCTCCCGGCCCGACCCGACCACCTCCAGGTAATCCAGCGGGTCACCGCCGTTTCCCAGCAGCATGGCCACGGCCTTGCCGGCGTCGATGACGCTGCCGCCGCCGATCGCGGCGACCACATCGGCGCCATGCTCGCGCGCCGCCTGCGCCGCGGTCCGGGCCAGCTCGACCGTGGGCTCGGCGGCTACCTGGAACATTAGGGCGGGCAGCCCCAGGCCGGCCAGCAGCCCGGCGTGGCGCGCCGGGTTCGCGCCGGTGCACACCAGGACCCGTGACCCGAGCCCGGCCAGCACGGCGGGCAGCTCGGTCGCCTGGCCGGCGCCCACCATGATGCGGCCGGCGGTGGCGAACTCGAACTTCGTCACGGTCACGGCGAATCGCTGGCCCAGCCCTGACTGCTGACCGGAAACACCGCCGAGTACCGGACAGATTCCCGCGGCTCGGCCATCATCTCGCCGACCGCGTCACGCCAGGCCGCGTAGTGCGGCGTCAGCTTGTGCGCCGCCGGGGCTTGCTCGTCCCGGTAGACCTCGACCAGCACCAGGTGGGCCGGGTCGGCCTCATCCTGGAGAACGTCGAACCGCAGCACGCCGGGCTCGCCGAGTGACGCCCGCGCGTTGACCACGGTCGCGGCCAGGAAATCCCCGATCCGTTCCGGCCGGACCCGCGCATGAACATGAATGACCAGCATGTGCCCATCTTGCTACACGATGCCCGGTGGATCCCCCGGTGTTTCCCCCGCACCCCCCGACAAATCACCCGGCCGTCGGCGCCAATGTGGAGACAGCCAGATGACCGAACGGCGAGAGAAGACGCGAGGATCACCATGTCCAGGTTGAACGTGAACGACGCGCAGTGCGCGGCCCTGTTCGCATCCAGGCTGCAGCGATCGGATGCCTTGACCGGTAATGCGATAGCGGAGGCGGTCAGCAGAACCGTGCGCCAGTTCGGGGTCAGCGGCTGCGTCGGCCTGATGGCCCAGGAGTTCGGCGACCACCCCGAGGTGGCCATGGACCGCATGCAGTGGGTCCAGCAGCTTGTCGCCCAGACTCGTGCCCGCCCCGCCGGCCGGGCCTCCGCCACCTTGCTCGCCGCTTAACCTGGTGAGTGCGGCGAACGCCGACTGCCCTGGAATGACGGAGCGCAAACATGGAACGCATCGCACGACGCAGGTGGCGCGCCGGCATGCTCAGCCTGGGTCGCAACCCGCTGCGGCGAGCGGTCGACCGGATCGAGGCCAGGATTTTCGCCGGGTTGCTCGTGGCGTTCCTGGTCGGCGCCCCGCTGCTGGCCATCGCCGTGGGCTGGTGGGAGCACAGTGCGGCAGTCGACGAGCAGCGCGCGCAGCGATCTGTGCACCTGGTTACGGCGGTATTGCTACAGGACGTCCCCAACCTGGGCGTCCTGGACTCCTCGGACGCCGGGGCTCTGGCCCGGTGGCCGGCCTCTAACGGCGAGTCCCGCATCGGCGAGGTCCTCGACACGGCGGGCGCCAAGGCGGGCAGCAAGCTGCGGATCTGGGTAGACGGGTCAGGTCGGCAGGTCGGCTTCGCGCCGCTGACCCATCGCGGCGTGGAGACGCGGGTGATCACCGCCGCTGCGCTGGCGGCGGCGGCGTTCGCGACCGCGCTGCTCAGCGCGGCGCTTTGGTTCAGGTGGCTGCTCAACCGCCGCCGTCTGGCGGGCTGGGGTGAGGCCTGGGCCGACGTCGGGCCGCGCTGGACCAGGCACGGCTGATTCCGGTCCGCTCCGAGCCCGGCCGGCGCTCGGAATCCCGGTAGCCTGGCCGGATGGAGTATCGCTTGCTCGGAGGCAGTGGCTGCGCCGTTTCGTCCCTGTGCCTGGGGACGATGACGTTCGGCGCCGAGACGGACCAGGCCGGAGCGCACCAGCAGCTCGACCGCTTCATCGAGGCGGGCGGCGTGATGGTGGACACGGCCGACGTCTACGCCGGCGGAAGATCAGAACAGATCATCGGCCGCTGGTTCGCCAGCCGCCCGGCGGACGTGACCGAGCCCGTGGTGCTGGCCACCAAGGGCCGTATGCCGGTAGACGACTCGCCGAACGGCGCCGGGCTGTCCGCGCGGCACTTGACCCGCGCGCTTGACGCCTCGCTGCGCCGGCTGGGGCTCGAGTCGGTTGACCTGTACCAGGTTCACGCGTACGACCCGCTGACGCCGATGGAGGAAACCCTGCGGACGCTGGACCGTTTCGTGCAGGCCGGGAAGATCCGCTACTACGGGTTGTCCAACTTCACCGGCTGGCAGCTGACCAAGGCCGTGCACCTGGCCCGCGCCCTGGACGTGGCGGGGCCGGTGACGCTCCAGCCGCAGTACAGCCTGCTGGCGCGGGAGATCGAGTGGGAGATCGTGCCGGCCGTGGTCGACGCGGGGATGGGCCTGCTGCCGTGGAGCCCGCTCGGCGGCGGCTGGCTGTCCGGCAAGTACCGGCGCGACCACCGCCCGTCGGGCGCCACCCGGCTCGGCGAGGATCCCAACCGCGGCATGGAAGCCTACGACCGCCGGGGCACCGAGCGCACGTGGCACGTCATCGACGCGGTGCAGAAGGTCGCCGAGGACCGCGGCGTGTCCATGGCCGAGGTCGCGCTCGCGTGGGTGACGGACCGGCCCGCCGTCAGCTCGACCATCCTCGGCGCCCGTACCGTCGAGCAACTGGAAACCAACCTCCGCGCGGCCGGGCTGCACCTAACCGCGGCCGAGACCGCCGCGCTCGACGCCGCCAGCGACCCGCATCCCCCGGACTATCCCTACGGTGAACTCGGCGTGGACCAGCGTGCCCGCGCCCTGCCGGGCAGCGGGTAGGAATTCTTGCCGCGCGCGACCACGGATCGTTCGGCCCAAAGAACTCATGGGGCGGCGGCGGGTCAGCGGGTGCCGGTGGTGGAGTCTGGCCGCGCGCCAGCGGATGCCGGTGGTGGAGTCTGGCCGCGCGTCAGCGGATGCCGGTGGTGGAGTCCGACAGCGACCGCGGGTCGCGGGGGCGCCACGCGCCGCGGGCCACGGCGCCCAGGAAGCTGTCGACGGCGCGGTTGAACGCCCCGGGTTCCTCCAGGTTGGCGGTGTGACCGGTGCGCGGCAGGACGACCAGGCCGGCCGCGGGGATGGTCCGCTTGAGCATCAGCGCGGCCTGGTGGCATCCCTCGTCTTCGTCGCCGACCAGCAGCAGGACCGGGGCTTGCAGCGCGGCCAGGTCGTCTTTGAGCGCGTACAGGGATGGGCGGGCGGCCTGTACGCCGCGCATGGTCAGCGCGGCGCCGGTCGCGTCGTGCCCGGCCAGCGCGGCGGCGAACTCGGCCCAGCCGCGCGGGTTCTTGTTCTGGAACTGGACCCGGGCGGGGCCGACCGCGTACCGCTCGGCGACCGGGCCCGCGCCCTCGGTCTCGAATGCGGCGGCGATGGCCTGTGACTCGGCCCGGAAGGCCGCGGAGCGTTCGGGTTCCGCGCCGTAGCCGGCCCCGGCGACCACCGCCGAGCGGACCCGGCCCGGGTGATACAGGGCCAGGTGCAGCGCGGTGAACCCGCCCATGGACAAGCCGACCACGTTCGCCTGGTCGATGCCGAGGCCGTCGAGCACCGCGATCGCGTCTGCGACCGCGCGGGCCTGCGAGTACGCGCCGGGATCCGCGGGCACCTGGGACGGGGGGTAGCCGCGCGCCGCGTAGGTGACGCAGCGGTAGGCCGCGGAGAAGAACCGGACCTGCGGCTCCCAGCTGCGATGATCGCCGGCGAACTCGTGAATGAACAGCAGCGGCTCACCTTCGCCGGTTTCCTCGGCGTACAGCGTGACGCCGTCGTCGGTCACGATCCGCGGCATCTGGCGCTCCCTTTGCTCGCTTTTTCACTGGCGGCTCGATGGGCCATGGGGCCGGTTATCGG
>JASHVM010000638.1:0-3545 GCA_030044595.1 Streptosporangiaceae bacterium | reverse complement strand
GCCGCCGCCCAGTCCTCGGCCGGATCCGCGGCCCCGGCCCAGTCGGCCCCGGCCCCGGCGCAGTCCGCCCCGCCCGCTGCCTCAGGCTCACCGCAGCAGATCGCCGAGGCCATGCTCGGCTCGTTCGGCTGGCCGTCCAGCCAGTTTTCCTGCCTGGATCCCCTGTGGGCGCACGAAAGCGGCTGGAGCGTGACTGCCTACAATTCGGGCACCGGCGCGTACGGCATCCCGCAGGCGCTGCCCGGGTACCGGATGGCCAGCGCCGGGCCGGACTGGGAGACCGACGCCGCGACGCAGATCAGGTGGGGCCTGCAGTACATCCAGGCCACGTACGGGTCCCCGTGCGCGGCCTGGGATCACGAGCAGGCCACCGGCTGGTACTAGCTCTCTTGTCAGGTCACGGGGCTGAACGTCTCTACCTGTTCGTCGAAGGTCGGCCGCTCCTGGTTCCAGATGCTGGCCGGCGCGGTCATGTACAGCGCGTACGACTGCCGGCCCGATGAGGTCGGCAACACGAAGAGCAAGTCGATGGCCTCCTGCTGGACGCCCTGGTCCAGCCAGGTGAACTTCCAGTAGGCTCCCGGCGTGCCGCGGATCGTGATCGCGGCCAGCCCGAGCTGGGCGTAGCCGGGGAAGCGGTTCTCGGTCAGCGACGTGTCCTTGATGAACTCCGCCTCCCTGAGCATGTCGTTCGGGAAGGTATGCGGCGTGAGGTCGATCAGGATGTCCGCGTTGACGGACGGATCCCGCAGGTACGTCTGGTCGCCGCTCTGCGACGACGCCCAGTTATCGGGGGCGGCGAGCCGGAAGCCGGCCTTTTCCGTGCCCGCGGGTGGCTGGGAGTAGGTCCTCCACCCGGCGGGCAGCCCCGTGACCGGCTGGTTGATCGCGTCGACGATCTGCGGGGCGGTACTGGCCGGCGCGAGCGAAGCCGACCCGGTCGCCGAGTTGCCGCCGTTCCTGAGCAGCAGGATGGTCGCGGCGCCCGCCGCCGCGCCCAGCAGGGCCAGCGCCACCAGAGCGACCTTCCACCACGCCGCCCGCCGACGTGGCCCCCGGGTGCCCGGGGTGCCCGGTAGGCCATGGGGGGCGGCGGGGGCGGCGGACCTGGGCGCCGGGCTGGCCCGGTCAGGCGGGCCGGACCAGGCAGCGGCGGAGCCGGACCTGGGTGCCGGGTCGTACCAGGAGGAGAAGTCGGGCGGCGGCGCCGCGGACTGGGACGGCGAGTCGCGGTAGTACCGCGTCGGCTGGTCGTACCGGGACGCCTCGCCCAGGACCGGCTGGGGCGTGGTGGGCGCCGTCTGGGACCTCAGCGGCTGGCCGGCCCCCTGCGCGTCCGCCCCCGCCTCCTGCGAGCCGACCGAACCCCCGGCGATCGCCTGGTCCGCGAGCCGGGACGACTCCGGCTGCGACGCCGCGGACAGCGCGGTGGGTTCATAACCGGGCGGTCCAGGTTCGGTCCTGGTCGGCAGCGAGGGCAGCACGTCGGAGATCATCCGCGCCGCCGTGGCCGCGTCCGGGCGTTCGGCCGGCTCCCGGCGCAACAGCGCCGCGATCACCGGGGCGAGCGCGCCCGCGGTCAGCGCCGCCGGCGCGTCCTCGTTGATGATCGCGGACATGGTGGTGATCGCCCCGCCGCGCTGCTCGAAGGGCCCATGCCCCTCGACCGCGGCGTACAGGGTCGCGCCGAGCGACCACAGGTCGGACGCTGGCGACGCGTCCTCGCCGCGGATCCGCTCGGGCGCGGTGAATCCCGGCGATCCCATCACCATCCCGGTCTGGGTGAGCTTGGGATCACCCTGGAAGGTTGCGATGCCGAAATCGGTCAGCACCGCGCGGTCGTCGCGGCCGAGGAGCACGTTGCTCGGCTTGACATCGCGGTGCATGACCCCCGCGGCGTGCGCGACGCTCAGCGCGGACAGCAGCTGGCGGCCCATCTCGGCGGCCCGCCGCGGCGACAGCGCGCCGGACGTCGCCAGCACCTGGTCGAGGGACTCCGCATGGACCAGCTGCATCACGATCCACGGGCGGCCGCCGTCCTCGGCCACGTCGTAGACGGCCACCACGCCCGGGTGGTTGAGCCGGGCCGCGGTCTTGGCCTCGCGCAGCGTCCGCTGGTACGCGTTGGCCCGCTCAGCGTCGGTCAGCGTCTCCGCTATCCGGACTTCCTTGACCGCGACGTCACGGTCGAGCAGCTGATCGCGGGCACGCCATACCACTCCCATGGCGCCGCGGCCGATGGGGGCTTCCAGGCGGTACCGCCCGGCTATCACCCGCCCGGTGTCCGCCGATGGCTGCATACGCCGGACCATACACGCTGATGGCTGAAAGGTCTCTAGGGGGTGCCTGAGCATCCATTAAGTGTCGTCAGATTGTGCGTAACGGGTTACCGGCAGCAGGTCAGAGCCTTTCACCTCGCCCATCGGCCCGCTGACCAGCATCCCCGACCGTCAGCGTTTCCTCCGGATGTTCGCGCCGTCCTGGGCGCCCCACGGGCCGCCAGCCGCCGGCCCGGGCCTGAAGCCCCGTGCTCGCCAGTCGGCCCCGCACGCCGCTCAGGGATGCGCCCCGATCTGCAGCACCGGCCCGCCCGGGCCCGACGGCTCGGCGAAGAAGTCGTTGCCCTTGTCGTCGACCACCACGAACGCGGGGAAGTCGCGGACCTCGATCTTCCATACCGCTTCCATGCCGAGTTCCGGGTACTCGAGGACCTCGACGCGGGTGATGCAGTCCTGCGCCAGCCGGGCCGCCGCGCCGCCGACCGAACCGAGGTAGAACCCGCCGTGCCGCTTGCAGGCCTCGGTGACCGCGGCCGAGCGGTTCCCCTTGGCCAGCATGACCAGCGACCCGCCGGCCGCCTGGAACCGCTCGACGTAGGAGTCCATCCGCCCCGCCGTCGTCGGCCCGAACGACCCGGACGCGTACCCGGCCGGCGTCTTGGCCGGCCCCGCGTAGTAGACCGGGTGGTCGCGCAGGTACGCCGGCATCGGCTCGCCCGCATCCAGCCGTTCGGCGATCTTGGCGTGCGCGATGTCGCGCGCCACCACCAGCGGTCCGGTCAGTGACAGCCGGGTGCGCACCGGGTACCTGGTCAGGTCGGCCCGGATCTGCGTCATCGGCCGGTTCAGGTCGACCGCGACCACCTCGTCGTCGTCGGCCTCAACGTCGGGCAGATACCGCGCCGGGTCGGTCTCGAGCTGTTCGAGGAACACCCCGTCGGCGGTGATCTTGCCCAGCGCCTGCCGGTCCGCCGAGCACGACACGGCGATCGCCACCGGGCACGACGCCCCGTGCCTGGGCAGCCGGATCACCCGCACGTCGTGGCAGAAGTACTTGCCGCCGAACTGCGCGCCGATGCCGATCCGCCGGGTGATGCCCAGCACCTGCTCCTCGAGCTCGCGGTCCCGGAACCCGTGCCCGGCCGCCGACCCGGAACCGGGCAGCGTGTCCAGGTACTTCGCCGACGCGTACTTGGCCGTCTTCAGCGCGTACTCAGCGCTGGTCCCGCCGACCACGATGGCCAGGTGGTACGGCGGGCACGCCGC
>JASHVM010000637.1:0-9101 GCA_030044595.1 Streptosporangiaceae bacterium | reverse complement strand
CCGGCGGCCCGAAGACGTTCAAGCTGCCGGCCACGCTGGCGCTGCGCGGGCTGCTGGCCGGCGTGCCGGAGATACCGGTGCCGCTGGCGACGCCGCCGGGCCGGCGCACCTACCAGCAGATCAGCTACCGCGAGTCCCGCGGAGTCGGCTACCTGGAGTTCTGCTTCCCCGGCGGGGCGATGAGCACCGGTCAGTGCTGTCGCCTGCTCGCCGCGTACCGGCACGCCCGGGGCCGCCCGGTCAGGGTAATCGTGCTCGGCGGCCCCAGGGACTTCTTCGGCAACGGCATCCACCTGAACGTGATCCAGGCGGCCGATGACCCGGCCGAGGAGTCCTGGCGGAACATCAACGCCATCGATGACCTGGTGCAAGCGATCCTGACCACCACCGACCGGCTCACGGTCGCGGCGCTCGCGGGCAACGCCGCGGCCGGCGGCCTGATGCTCGCGCTGGCCGCGGACCAGGTCTGGTGCCGGGCCGGCGCGGTGCTAAACCCGCACTACCGCCTGATGGGGCTGCACGGCTCGGAGTACTGGACCTACACCCTGCCGCGCCGCGTCGGCGCGCAGGAGGCGGCCCGGCTCACCCAAGAATGCCTGCCGGTCAGCCCCGCCGCCGCGCTGCGCTCCGGCCTGGTCGACCAGGTGATGACCGGCGATCCGGCCGGCTACCGCGCGCAGGTGACGGAGATGGCCGAGCGGCTGGCCTGGAGCCCGGGCTACGCAGCGCGGCTGGCCGCCAAGGCGCGTCAGCTCGACGCGGCCGAGAAGCAGCGGCCGCTGGCCGCGTACCGGGCCGAGGAACTGGCCATCATGAGCCGCAACTTCTCCGGCCCGCTCGAGCCGTACGCCCAGCTGCGGCGGGCCTTCGTGTACAAGGAAAAGCCATCGCGCACGCCGCCCCACCTGGCCCGGCACCGGATCCATCCCCGGCCCTGGAGTCGCGGGCGGGTCGGGGCGGTCGCCGCCGCGGCCTGTTAGCGAAGGCCGAGCGGCCGCGCTGGCCTGTCCTGGTGCGTGCACCTGGATGGGTGCACGCACCGGGTCGGCCTCTACCGGTCAGGCACGGGTGGTCCTACCATGCTGGGATGACTCAGCCACCCGCCCGAGGCGGCACCGCACCGCCAGACGTGATCTACATCATCCGCCACGGCGAAAAGCCCGCTGATCCGCCGCCGGTAGCCAAGGGGAAGCCTCCGCCCGCCCCGGCCGCGCCGTTTGCCGTCAATGATCAGGGCGTTCAGGATGATCATTCGCTGCTGCCGAGGGGGTGGCAGCGCTCCGGCGCGCTCGCGGTCCTGTTCGATCCTGCCCTCGGGCCGCGGCAAGCCGGGCTGCTGACGCCCGCGGCCCTGCTCTCACCCTCCTACGGCGACCCGGTCAAGACGGCCGCGCACCGCACGCACGAGACGATCCAGGGCCTGTCGGATCGTCTCGGGCTGGCGATAGTCTCCGCCTTCGCCGAAGGCCAGGAGGCCCAGCTGGCCGCCAGCGTGGTGAGCGGCTACTCCGGCGTCGTGCTGATCTGCTGGGAGCACGACCACATCCCGGCGCTCGCCTCGTCGGTGCCGACCACCCCGGGAACAGCGATACCCCAGAAGTGGCCGGGCGACCGCTTCGACGTCATCTGGACGTTCACGCTGGTCCCGGGAGCCTCCCCGGTCCGGTACACGTTCGGCCAGATCCCCCAGCAGCTGTTGTCCGGAGACACCGACACGGTTATCCCGACCTGAGCGGCCGCCCGCGGGCGGGGTTCGCCGGACCGGTGAGAACTCCGCTTCAGCCAATCGGATGGCATAAGCGGCCGTATAACCAACCAACGCTCAGGAAGTTTGGAAGGGATCAACGTCTCATGACCTCAGCGCGTGACCTAGCCGACCGCTTCCACCACCGCTGGCTCGAAGAAAATCCCTTCGCAGCCAGCATGTACGGCATCCCGGGGTACGACGACCTGGTCCCGGACGAGAGCGAAGAGGGTCAGCAGGCCTGGCGGGCCGAGGTCGAGCAGTTCCTCCGCGAGGCCGACGCGATCGCGCGCGGGCAGCTCACGTCGGCGGATGCCGTCACGCTGGACTGCACGAAACACGCGATCACCCAGGAGCGGGAGATGATCGACCTGGCCTGGTCGGAGTACACAGTGACCGCCAAGCCGTACGCGGGGCCTGCGGCCCTGCTGGCGACGGCGGCCCGGACGGTCCTGATCGACTCCGCCGCGGCCGAGGCGTACCTGACTCGCCTGCGCCGCAGCGGCGCCTGGGTCGACCAGATCGGCGAGCGGCTGCGGGGTGGCGCCGCCCGCGGAAGGTTCCCGGTCGCGCCGCTCGTCGCGCAGGCCATCACCTGGGCCGAGGCTGTGCTGGAGGCGCCCGCCATTACGCCGGTGTTTTTCCCGCGGGCACCCCAGGGGTGGCCCGGGACAGCTGCGTGGGAAGAAGAACGCCGGGCGGTCGCCGAGGAGGTGCTACGGCCGGCGCTGGCAAGGTGGGTGGCCACCATCTCCGAACTTCTCCCGCGGGCCCGGCCCTCCAGCCAAGCCGGCCTGGTCCACCTGCCCGGCGGCGGAGCAGATTACGCCCGGGCGGTTCGGATCTACACGACCCTGCCGCTATCCCCGGAACAACTCCACCAGACCGGCCTGGATTACGTCGCGGCGCTGGAAGCCCGGGCCGAGGAGCTGGGCGACGGGCTGGGGCTCTCGGGGCTGGATGAGGTATTCACCGCGTTGCATGAGTCAGCCGGGAAGGTATCCGCGGAGCAGGCCATCCGGCAGGCGGAGGTCGCGGTGAGGCGGGCCGAGGCGCGGGCGGCGGAGTTCTTCCCGGCGCCCCTTCCGCCGCCCTGCGTGGTGACGCCCATGCCCGAGGTGGTGGCCGCGAGCGGCGCGGCTCCCCACTACACCCCGCCGCGCCTGGACGGCGGCCGACCAGGGACGTTCTGGTTCAATACCGACCGGCCCACCGCCGGCACCGGATGGGACACCGAAGTGGTGGCCTTCCACGAAACGGTGCCCGGGCATCACCTGCAGCTCTCCCGCCTTCAGCTGCTCACCGGCCTGCCCGACCTGCAGCGCCAGCGCAGCCTCCCGGTCTTCTCGGAGGGATGGGGCCTGTACGCCGAGCAGCTCGCCGAGGAGGTCGGCCTGTACGCCGACGATCGCGGCCTGCTCGGCTCGATCAGCTCATCCCTCATGCGGGCCGCCCGGCTCGTGGTGGACACCGGCCTGCACGCTTTCGGCTGGAGCCGGGAGCGGGCGCTGGAGTTCATGGTGCAGCACGTTCCCGAGCCCCGGGAATTTCTCGCCGATGAGATCGACCGGTACGTGGTGGTGCCGGGACAGGCTCTGGCGTACCTCACCGGCAAGCTCGAGATCCTCCGGCTCCGGGAGGACGCCCAGAGGCGCCTGGGCCCGGCGTTCTCCCTGCCCGCCTTCCACGCCGCCGTCCTGGACCACGGCTCGCTCCCGATGCCGACGCTGGCCCGCAGCGTCGCGGGCTGGCTCGATCAGGCCGGCTGACCTGATGGATCGCGTTCGGTAGCCGAAGGCGGGTGGCCTTGCGTCCGCCTGCAGGTCGGAGAAAGCTATGGCACGGGGCCGCGGCGCGGGACCGAAACTGCCGAGGGTGCTATCCGCGGCGCGCTTTGCGGTGGACCGGTTCGATGAAGTAAGGACACGGCATGCCTGCTGACACCATGAACCCGGCCACGGCGGTCACCTGGGGACCCTTCATCCAGGCCGCTGAGGCGCAGTACACGAGCGATCCCAGCGAGGTCAATCCGGCCACGATCACGAAGATGCCCGCCGGCTACACGCTGGTTCGGACGATCCAGATGACGGACTTCGCCGGTCCCGCGCAGTCCCGTGTCTTTTACGGGTTCGTCGCGGTGGGAGGCGATCCCAGGACCGCCGTCGTCGCGTTCCGCGGCACGGCCACGGACATGGAATGGTGGGATGACTTCCACTGGGATCTGGTGCCGTTCACCCAGGTCACCAACGGCGGTAAGGTCGCCGAGGGCTTCTACGACATCTACAACACCTTCGGCACCATGACCCCGGGCCAGCAGCAGAGCACGCCCGCGCCGGCCACGTTCGCCGACGACGTGGCCAAGGCGGCGACCGAGGGCCTGGCCACCCAGGTTGATCCCGCCGACCTGCCCGTCGTGGTGACCGGTCACAGCCTGGGCGGCGCGCTGGCCACGCTGCTGGTCGCGGACCTGACCGCGAACACGGCGCTGAAGCCGCAGGCCTGGACGTTTGCCTCACCCAAGACGGGCGATGCCGTCTTCGCGGCGCGCTATGGCGCCCTGAGCACTGTGTCCTGGCGGATCTACAACCAGGTCGACGTCGTCCCGTACTTCCCTGTCGATATCTCCGATAACTACCAGGCCGTCACCACCGGGTACGCGATCAACTCCCTGGGGAAGGCGAAGTGGAGCCTGAGCTGCGCTCATTCGATGAACACTTACATGCACGTGCTGTCGCCAACCACGGTGCCGCTGGATGCGGCCTGCAGTAACTAGCGACCGGTGCCAGGAGGTGCAGATGCTTACGCTCCGGCGCGCCATCCGGGTGCTCGGGATCGGCCTGGCGGCTCTCGCGATAGCGGGCGCCAGTGCCGTCCCGGCCTACGCCAGCGGCGCGCCCCTGGTGAGATCCGCGCCCGTCCCGGGTCCTTCCGGTCTCCAGATCAAGGGCGGAGCCCTGGCCAACGCCGCGACCGGCACGATCTTGTGGAGCATGGACCTCAACACCGAGCGGCCGATCGGCAGCATCGTGAAGGTGATGACGGCGCTGCTGGTGATCAAGGCGGGCGGCCTGGACCGGACGATCACGGTCCCGGAGTCGGTCATCGCCTACCTCAAGAAACAGGACGATCCGAGCACCGCCGGCCTGATACCCGGGGACAAGCTGACCGCGCGGGAGCTTCTCGAGGCGCTGCTGCTGCCGTCGGGTTGCGACGCCGCGTACACGCTGGCCGAGGCCTACGGCCCCGGGCTGGACGCGTTCATCGCCAAAATGAATGCCGAAGCCAAGCAACTGGGCCTGACCAGGACGCATTTCTCGAACTTCGACGGCCTGCCGTGGCCGACCGAATACTCAACCTGGTCGACCCCGGCGGACCTGATCACGCTGGGACGGTACGCGATGAGGTACGGCGTGTTCCGGGCCATCGTCGGCCAGGCCAGCTATGAGCTGCCGGCCGGCGGCGGGCACCACGCCTATCAGTGGTGGAACACCAACCCGCTGATCGGCACGTACGCCGGCGCGACCGGGATCAAGACGGGCGACACCAAGGCCGCGGAAAACTGCCTGCTGTTCGAGGCGACGCGTGACGGCCTGACCTTGATCGGTGTGACGCTGGGCACGCCCGGTGACGACGTCGCCGTCACAGGGCCCGTGGCCACCAAGGTCTTGAACTGGGGCTTTGCCCACTTCTGACGGCTAGGCCGCGGCCGTCGGCTGCGGCACAATGGCCTGGTGGACGCCGACGTCGTGGTGATCGGGGCCGGTGCTCTGGGTCTGAGCACCGCGCTGCATTGTGCGATGTCCGGCCGGTCGGTGACGGTAGTGGAGCGTCAGACGGCCGGGTCGCAAGCTTCCGGCCGGGCGGCGGGCCTGTTCAAGTCCGTCCAGGCCGACGAGCTCCGCACCCGGCTGGCCCGGCGCAGCATCGCCAGGGCGATCTGCTTTGCTGACTGGGCCGGGACGCGGCTGGACGTAGCCCGCCCGGGGAGTTTCCTGATCGCCCGGACCGCCCGGCATCGCGCGTTCCTGAGCCGGGAACTGGCCCAATCGCGACGCTGGGGCGCCGACGTCCGCGAGGCGACGCGGGCGCAGCTCGCCGACGGGCTCAGCTACTACCGGCCGGCCGGCGACCACTTCGCCCTTTGGTGCCCGGAAGACATCTACATCGAGGAGCCGATCGGTCTCATCCAGGCTTACCTGGCGGCCTGCCAGCGGCACGGGGCGGTGGTGGCAGAAAACGAGCCGGTCATCGGGATAGCCGTGACGGCCGGCCGCGTGGCGGGTGTCGAAACCGAGCGCCGGTCGATCGCGGCGCCGGTAGTGGTGGACGCGGCCGGCGGCTGGGTGCGCCTCGTCGCCGCCCTGGCCGGGGCGCAGGTGCCGGTGGCCCCGGTCCGCCACCAGCTGCTGATCACCGCGCCGACGGCCCAGGTCGACGCGGCCGACCCGATCACCCGGGTGGTCGATGCCGCCGTCTACCTGCGCCCGGCGCGCGGCGGGCTCATGTTCGGCGGGTTCGAACCCCGGCCGCTGCCGGTCGACCCGCGGGACCAGCCGACCTGCTTCACCACAGACGACGTGCCGCTGGACCTCGGCGTGCTGCGGACGCTAGCGGGGCAGATCACGGCCGAGGTAGCAGCCGCGGGCACCGCTCCCGTCGCCGAGCACCGCGGCGGGCTGTTCACGATGAGCCCTGACGGCCGCTTCGTCGTCGGCCCCACACCGGACCTACCTGGCCTGTGGTCCGCCTCCGGGTGCAACGGCTCGGGATTCTCCTCCTCCCTCGCCATCGGCGAGGCCCTCGCCGCGTGGATCGCCAGCGACGTCCCGCCACCGGGGATGGAGGCGCTCTCGCCCGGGCGGTTCGGCACGCTCCCCGACGACGTGCTGGTCACGCGCGGGCTCTGGCAGTACGGCCACTACTACGATCCCGTCGTACCTGACCTGGACTGACGCTCACCGGCTGACCTCCTGGGCCGTCCCGGGGCCGTCAGCGTCCCGGCGCCGGCTTGGGGCCGGGCCGGGACGTGGTGCCGGACGCTTATCGCGTCAGTGGCTTGGCGCTTCCGTGGCGACCGAGCTGAACCTGGCGATCGCCGCGGCCAGGCGGCGGGTGATGCTGGTGGTGGCGCCCTGGGCGGCGGGTGTCGGGCGGCCGTGCTGGTGCCGCAGTTGCCGCCGACTGGCCTCGGTCAGCATCTGGTTGTGGTGCTCGCGGGCAAGCTGTCCGATGCGGTCGGGCTGAGTGAACATGACTCCTCGCTTTCCGGGCTAGCGGCCCTGCTCGGCGGAGCCGGGCTACCAGGTGGCCAGTCCGATCGGGTGGCCGGCCTGCGATGACCAGCTACCGCCAGCGTGCCGGAGGGCGATAAGACCGTCAGTCGCCCAGCGGACAGGACATCTGTCAGGTTGCCGACACTGCGGTCCCCGCGGCGCCCGCCTGCGCGTTCTCGGCGGCGCTGGCCGCCTCCAGGCCGGCGATAAGCACGCTCAGCCCGAACTCAAACCGATCGTCGGCGTCTGGCCCGGTCATATCCGGGGCTATGGCGGTAAGCACCGGGTACCGGCCCGGCGGCAGCGCGGCGTAGAAGGCATGGACCCCGGCGAAATAGCGCTCGATTTCGGCCGGGTCGGCCCTGCGGTAGAGGCCCGCCTCGTACGCGCTCGCCGACACGTACAACACGAGCTGGTCGAAGCCGAGTGCGATGACCCGGTCGGACAGCCCGCCGGCCCGCAGCACCCCGACCAGCACCTCGGCAGCGGCCAGGGTTTGCGGCGCCGTGGGCACCCGTCCGAGCCCGGCCAGGGCGGCATCGGTATGCGAGGCCAGGATGTCGCGCAGGTCACGCAGCAGCCGGTGCAGCTGCTCGCGCCACCTGGCTGGATCAGGCTCTTCGAGCTGAACCTGGCCGACCAGGGCGTCGAAGACCAGCTCGAGCAGTTCCTCGCGGCCAGAGACGTGTGCGTATAGCGAGGCGGCGCCGGTCCCGAGCCGGTCGGCGACCCGGCGCATGGACAGCCCGGCGAAGCCCGCTTCGTCCAGGACTTCGATCGCTGCCGCCACGATCGTCGGGACGGACAGCGTGGGCTTGCGCCCGGCCGCGGACCTGCGCCTGGCCACCCGCGGCGGGGCCGCGGGGAGAGAGCTTGGGCCGCCCGACGTGCCCGGGCCGGGGTCCTGCGGGCCCACGGACCGTTTCGGCTCACTTGACATGCTCATGCCAATCAGTGTAGAACGGTGTTCGTAATTATTCAACGAACATTGTTCGGAATAGAGATCGGAAAGCGATGCGGGTGATGGCTCGGCACGAGGTGCGGGTGACGGCTCGGGACGGCAGCGGGGATCGGCGCAGGTGGGCCGTGCTGGCCCTGGTCCTGGCCGCGGAGTGCATGGACTTGCTGGACGGCTCGATCGTGAACGTCGCGGCGCCCACGATCAGGACCGAGCTGCACGCCAGCGCGGCCGCGCTGCAGTGGGTCATCGGCGGTTACGCGCTCGCCTTCGCCATCGGCCTGATCACCGGGGCCAGGCTCGGTGACCGGTACGGGCGTAAGCGCCTGTTCGTGGCCGGCTCGGTCGGCTTCGCCGCGGCGTCGCTAGCCGCGGCCCTGGCGGTCAGCCCGGCGATGCTGATCGGCTGCCGCCTGGCGCAGGGCGCGGCCGCCGCGCTGCTCATCCCGCAGGGCCTCGGCATCATCCGAGACGTCTTCGCCCCCGCCGAGCAAGGCCGTGCCTTCGCCGTCTTCGGCCCGGTCATCGGGCTGTCCGCGGTGCTGGGGCCGATCATCGGCGGTGCGCTGGTCAGCCTGGACGCCTTCGGCACCGGATGGCGGCTCATCTTCCTGGTGAACCTGCCGCTGGCGGTGGCCGCCGCGATCGGCGCCGCCCGGATCATGCCGGAGTCGCGCGCACCGCAGGCACCGCGCCCGGACGGCCCGGGCGCCCTGCTCGGCGCGGCCGCGATGGGCCTGCTCATCTACCCGCTGATCCAGGGCCGTCAGGCCGGCTGGCCAGCCTGGACGTACCTCATGATGGCGGCGAGCGTGCTGGCGGCCGGGCTGCTGGCCGGCTGGAGCCGGCGGCAGAGCCGGCAAGGCCGCGGCAGCCTGATCGAGACCGGCGTGTTCCGGCACCGCGGCTACAGCGCGGGACTGGCCTGCGTGGTGGTCTTCTTCGCCGGGATGGCCGGAATCCTGCTCGCGCTGACCTTGTACCTGCAGTTCGGCGAGCACTTCTCCGCCGTCCACGCCGGGCTGACGCTCGCGCCGTTCGCCGCGGGCTCGGCGGCCGGCGCGGTGCTGGCCGCCACGGTCGTCGTGCCCCGCCTCGGCCGCGGCGCGCTCCAGGTCGCCGCGGT
>JASHVM010000636.1:0-3842 GCA_030044595.1 Streptosporangiaceae bacterium | reverse complement strand
ACGCGCCGCTCGAAGACGTGGCGCGGCGGGCCGGGGTCGGGATCGGCACGCTGTACCGTCACTTCCCGACCAGGCTGGACCTGCAGGCAGCGGTCTTCCGCAGCCAGGTCAGCGCCGTCTGCGAACGAGGCGACACGCTGCTCAAGGTCGATTCCCCCGGCGACGCCTTCGCTGACTGGATCCGCGCGCTGGCCGCGTACCTGGTTACCAAGCGCGGCCTGTCACGCGCGCTTATCGACGCGGTCGGAGTGGAGTCCGAGCTGATCACGTCCTGCTGGGTGGCCATGCGCGAAACGACCGAGCGACTGCTGGCGAACGGGCAGCAGGCCGGAGTTATCCGGCCGGACGTGACCGCAACCGACGTGATGCGGCTGATCCACGGGGTCGCGCTGAGCACGGAGAAGGAGCCGGACCGGGCTGGCCTGCTGCTCTCCGTCGCGATCGACGGACTAGTGGCCAGGCCGGGCTGGCCAGGGACGGCGGCCGGGGCTGGCCAGGGACGGTGACCGGGGCTGGCCAAGGGACGGTGACCGGGGCTGGCCAAGGGACGGTCGGCCCGCGCCGACCAGAATCCGGCGGGTAAGCCAAGCCAGGGACCGACAGCGCTCAGAATTGCGGCGGGCGGTTCTCGTACGGGGTGCTGAGCACCACGGTGGTGCGGGTCGAGACACCCCCCAGGGTGCGGATCTGATACAGCAGCTCCTCGAGCGCGGCTGGCGTGGGGACCCGCACCTTGAGGATGTAGTTCTCATCGCCCGCAACGCTGTGACATGCTTCGATCGCGGACAGGTGCTCCAGCCGCTGCGGCAGGTCATCCGGGGCTGCGGCGTCAAACGGCTTGATGGACACGAACGCCGTCAGCGGCAGGCCGATGTCCTCCGGGTCGATCATCGCGGCATAGCCCTTGATCACGCCGTCTTGCTCGAGCCTGCGCACCCGCTGGTGCACTGCTGACACCGACAGCCCGGCCAGCTTGGCGAGCTCGGTGAAGCTCATCCGGCCGTTGCGGGCCAGCAGCGACACGATCTTGCGGTCGATCTCCTCCACGTGGTCACGTTAGCGCCATGGGCCCACCCCGGCGACCCTGTCGGCGCGGCCGGTCAATCTGGCCAGCACCCGTGCGAGACTGTAGGGATGCAGCGGAACCCGGAAGAACTGTACGAACTCGGTCCCGCCGCGCCCGACGTAACGGACGCGCCGATGTTGCACTACCTCGAGGGCTTCATCGACGCCGGCGGGGCAGGGCGGCTGCTCGCCGATCACTTGCTGAGCAGTTCCTCCAGCGAGACAGTGGCGCGGTTCGACACCGACAGGCTGCTCGACTACCGGTCCCGGCGCCCGCTGATGACCTACGACAACAGCCACTGGGAGAGCTATGAGGCCCCCGAGCTGGCTCTGCACCTACTGCGGGACCTGGGAGGGCGGCCCTTCCTGCTGCTGACCGGGCCGGAGCCCGATCATGAGTGGAAGCTGTTCACCGATGCCGTCCTCGGCATCTCGGCGCGGCTCGGCGCCGGCGTGGCGGTCAGCTTCCTCGGTATCCCGGCCGGGATGCCGCACACGCGGCCGCTCGGAGTGATCGCGCACGCCACCCGCGAGGACCTGGTCAGCGGTCATCAGCGGCTGATGAACCGCATCCAGCTGCCCGGCAGCGCGGCCGCGCTGCTCGAGCTGCGGCTCGGCCAGGAGGGCCGGGACGCGATGGGTTTTGCCGTGCAGGTGCCGCACTACCTGGCCCAGGCTGTCTATCCCACGGCCGCGCTGACCCTGCTCGGCTCGGTAGCCACGGCGACCGGGCTCGAGCTGCCTGACGCCGAGCTCCGCGAGGCGTCGGAACGGACGACCGAAGCGATCGAACGGCAGGTCGCCGACTCCGAGGAGGTCGCCGAGCTGGTCCGCGCGCTCGAGCAGCAGTACGACACCGCCGCGGAAACCCTGGGAGCGCAGGGGGGTCAGGGAGTCGGCGCGGACGGCGGCGCCAGCCTGCTGCCCGAGGGCGAGCCCATGCCCACGGCCGACGAGATCGCGGCCCAGTTCGAGCGCTTCCTCGCCGAGAACCAGGGCCGCATCGACCCTCCCGGGCCTCCGGGCTCCCCGGATCATTAGGCCCGGGCGGCTAGCCGCTGACGACGACGAGGTCGCGCGGGGTGTTGTTGAGCCGCTCGTAGCCATCGGCGGTGCAGACCACGATGTCCTCGATCCGCGCGCCGTGCGGGCCCGGATAGATCCCCGGCTCGACGGAGAACGCCATGCCCGGCTCGAGCACTTCGCGGTTGCCGGCCACGATGTACGGGTCCTCGTGCGTCTCCAGTCCGATCCCGTGGCCGGTCCGGTGGAAGAATGCCTCGCCGTAGCCGGCGGCGGCGATCGGCTCACGTGCCGCCGCGTCGATTGACTCCGCCGTGACCCCGGGCCGCACCGCGGCGCACGCTGCCTCCTGGGCGTCGTGGAGGACCTTGTAGTAGGCGGTGAACTCGGCTGGCGGCTCGCCGATCGCGTACGTGCGGGTGCTGTCGGAGCAGTACCCGGAGGGCATGGTGCCGCCGATGTCCACCACCACGGCGTCGCCCGCGGTCAGCACCCGATCGGACACCTCGTGATGAGGGCTCGCGGCGTTCGGCCCGGAGGCCACGATCACGAAGTCCGCCGAGGCGTGCCCCTCGGCCAGGATGGCCTCGGCGATCACCGAGCCGACGGCCCGTTCGGTCAGCCCGGGCCGCAGCCAGCCGGGGACGCGCGCGTGCACGCGGTCGATGGCGGCCCCCGCCTCCCTGAGGGCCGCGACCTCGGCGGTGGTCTTCCTGATCCGCAGCGGGCGCAGCGCGCGGCTCGCCAGCGCCAGCCGCGCCGCAGGCAGCGCGTCGCGGAACTTCAGCACGAACAGCGCCCACATCCGGTCAGACAGGCCGACCGCCGCGACGTCCCCGAGCCTGTCCGCGACCAAGCGGAACGGATCGGCCGTCTCCTCCCAGGCGATCATCTCCACGCCGAGTGAGTCGGCCGGCGAAGCCTGAGCCGCGGGCAGCTCGAGGCGCGGCACGAACAACGCCGGGTCGCCGGACGCCGGGACCGCCAGGCAGGTCAGGCGTTCCAGCTGCTTGGCGTCATAGCCGGTCACGTACCTGAGGTCGGGTCCGGGGGTCAGCAGCACGGCATCGAGCCCGGCCGCGCGTACCGAATCGCGCACCAGGCCCAGCCGGCTCGCCGGGTACAGTTCGTCGGTCGTCACGGGATAGATGCTAAGCCCGTGACACGGCCGTGACGAACCGGCTGAGGGAAGATCCCAGGCCCCACCGCTCACCGAGGTCGTTCAGCCGGGAGGGGTCGGGTGGCACCGCGGGAAGCTGACCGTCCACCTGGGGCAGCGGGGCATCGTCAGCGACCCGCACGACCGACATCGCGATGTCCAGGTAGTTCCTGGCCCGCTCGAGTTTCTCTCTGCCGCCGCGGGGAAACCCGCCGTGCCCGGCGTCCAGGGCGGTGATGATGCCTTGGACGCTGCCGAACGTGCGGATCAGCGCGGCCGCGGTCTTCTCCCCCACGCCGGGGACGCCGGGAAGCCCGTCGCTCGGGTCGCCGCGCAGGGCGGCGAAGTCGGCGTAGGCGCGCCCTGGGATGTCGTACTTCGCGCTCACCGCGGCCTCATCGATCACGTCGATGTTGAGCAGGCCGCGCACGGTGTAGATGACCCGGATGCCGCGGGCGTCGTCGACGAGCTGGAACAGGTCCCGGTCACCGGTTACCACGTCGACCGGCCCGGGCGAGCGGGCCGCCAGGGTGCCGATCACGTCGTCGGCCTCGAACCCCGGCTGCCCGGCGACGACCAGCCCGGCGGCCTGCAG
>JASHVM010000635.1:0-4634 GCA_030044595.1 Streptosporangiaceae bacterium | reverse complement strand
TCCGAGACCTGTTCGAGGGCACCGCCATGACACGGTTCTTCTCCGCCCTCATGCTGGTCAACGGTGCCGCGCCGATCGCAGCCCCCGTCATCGGCGGCCAGCTCCTGACCGTCGCGACCTGGCGGGCGGTATTCATCGTCCTCGCGGGCGCGGGCGCTGTCTTGCTGCTCGCGGTCCTGCTCGCGCTGCCCGAGTCGCTGCCGGCCCCGCTCCGGCAGCCCGCCCGCCTGCGCCAGGTGGCCCGCTCCCTGGCCGGGCTGGCCCGCGACGGGCGCTACCTGCGGTACGTGCTGGCCGCGGCGCTGATGTTCGCCGCCACCTTCGCCTACATCTCCGGCTCCTCGTTCGTCCTGCAGCAGGACTACGGGCTGACCGCGCAGCAGTTCAGCCTGGTCTTCGCCGTCAATGGCCTGGGCATCGTACTCCTCGGGCAGGCCAGCGGATACCTCGTCGGCCGCGGCGCCGCCGAACGGACCCTGCTCCGCGTCAGCCTGGCCGCGGCCAGTCTCGGCGGACTCGGCGTCCTGCTGTGCGCCGCGCTCGGCCTGCCCCTGCCGCTACTGCTGGTCTGCCTGTTCGTCGTGGTGTCGATGCTCGGCATGGTGCTGCCCAACGCCACGTCCCTGGCCATGGCGGGCCACCGCTCCGCCGCCGGGGCGGCGTCCTCGCTCCAAGGGCTGCTGCAGTTCCTGATCGGCGGCCTCGCCGCCTCCGCCATGGGACTCGCCGGACAGGGCACCGCCGTCCCCATGGCCGCTACCATGTTCGCCTGCGCCGCCGCCGCGCTGGCCATCCTCCTCAGCCGGCGCCACTGAACCAGCCCACACTCACGCCCCCTCATACCTGGACGCCCCTGCCTGCCACGCAGGCCGCGCCCCGCGAACGCGGTGTCGTCATAGCCCGGGTCAACCACGAACAAACGAGAGCGCCAGAACAGATGTTAGATCCGCGCGTTCGCCCTAACACAGGCCCGGCTGGCGCTCCTCCCGGTCGCGTAGTGCGACACCCGGGCACATTGTTATTGGTTCGAACAATTTCAGATTGAATATTCGCGTCGAGTTTGCTGGCAGATTCCGGTTATGGAGATGCGCAGATTATCTGTTATGCGTCATCTGGCCGGTACTTTGCCGTTCAAGAGCGGTCGATGCTGACTGGGCAGCTACGTGGCTGCGGCTTCATCAGTCACGTCGAGGGCACCTGCGAGCTGGTTGCGCGACGTGACCCCTAGCTTCGGGAACAGCCGGTACAGGTGCGATCCAACCGTTCGAGGTGAGAGGTAGAGCTGCTGGCCGATTTCGCGATTCGTCATTCCGGCCGCCGCCATCTGGGCTATCTGAAGCTCCTGACTCGACAGCTGATCACTTGCAGCGGGGGCTCGCTCCCGGCTCTGCTCGCCAGACGCGCGCAGCTCCTGGCGGGTGCGTTCCGCCCAGGGAATGCATCCGAGGGCGTCGAACACCTCTCGCGCAGCGCGCAGCGGCGCGCGAGATTCGCTGATGCGCCGGTGACGGCGAAGCCAGGCCCCGTAGGCGAGTTGCAGCCGTGCGTGGTCGAACGGGTGATGCTTCAGGTCGCTCCGCAGCGCTACGTCGTATAGCTGCTCTGCCCCGTCATCCGGGGCCAGGACGGCACGGGCGTATATCAGGCCGCCGTGCAGGGCCGGCGAGGGCGTGCACTGCGCGAGGGCGTCCAGTTCATCGAGGATCGGAACCGCGACGTGGCGTTGTCCGCTTTGCGCCGCCGCATCGGCAAGGTAGGTGATCGACATGAAGCGTGCCGCCTCGTGGAACGCCGGGTCGTCCCGGTCGAAGGCGCGAGTGAGATGCTCCAGCGCCCCCGCAGGCCGCCCGGCGCCCAGCCAGGTTACGCCGCGCGCGAACGCGGTCATGCAGACGAGGTCGTTCAGGCCTTGAGATATTGCCGTCTTCTCGGCCTCGGCAACCAGCCGTTCCGCGACGTCTGCCTCGCCTCGCAGGCCATGAAGCGTGCCGCGGGCGATCAGCGAGCCGGTCCGCCACCAAGACTGCCCGACCTCTTCGGCGAGCCGGCCGGACTCGTCCACCAGCATCTCGGCTGAAGCCCAGCTGCCCTGGGCGATCGCGACCCATCCCCGCATCACGAGCACCTGCGCAAGGAGGCCCAATCGGCCCTGTGCGCGCAGCTGCGTGGTCGCTTTTCCCAAGAACCTGCTCGCGGCATCGTGGTCGCCGATCGCGCGGGCAGCCATGCCCGCCAGGTATGCCTGGTCAGCAGCCAGCTCATCTGCCGATGCGTCAATCACCGCCAAGCGCTCAGACACCACCGGGCCCCAGCGGACGGGCCCTGCCATGGCCAAGATCACCGCGCGGCGCGGGTGCGTCTGTGGCACCGAGAGCCGCTCGACCGCGGCCGCCACGCGATCCCGGGCCGGCTCGCCGAGGTCCGAGCGCCAGCACCGGATCGCGGCGCCGAAGACAAGGTGAAGCGCGAGTTCGCTGTTCCCGGCATCAGCGGCTACCTCGGCTGCATCGACGAGGGAGTGCACCTGGCTCGGATCGCCGGGGATAATGTCCGCAAACGTGCTGCGCAACCACGTCAATCGCGCGCGTTGCTCACCGTCCGGATTGAGCTGTTCGGCCTCGGCCACCAGGTGCTCCAGCAGGTCCGAGTCACCGGTCTCAAACGCCAGCTCGCCTGCCCGGAGCAGCCGGGAGCATCGCCGCGCCGGGTCCGCGCTCAGGACGGCCGCGCGCCTGGCGGCGGCTATCGCTATCCCCGTCGCGCCTCGGCGAGCAAGCCGGACCGAAAGCAACTCAACGTCGCGTGCGACGGACTCGTCGGGCCCAGCCGTCGACGCGGCCACGTGCCACAGCCGCCGGTCCGGCTCGTGGGTCAGCACGGCCGCCAGGGCGGCGTGTGCTCGGCGGCGGCGCCCGGCACCCGCCGACTGGTAAACGGCCGAGCGAACCAGCGGATGGCGGAAGATGATCGATCCGCCGGCGAGGCCGACCAGGCCAGCCCCCTCCGCCGGAGCCAAGGCATCAAGCGGTACCTCAGCTCCGCCGAGCAAGGACGCGGCGGCCATCAGCTCGGCAGCTGGCGCGCGTTCGTCCGCAGCGGCCACCAGCAGCAGATCGCGTGTTTGCGCCGGTAGGCCGGACATCTGCTGGGCGAAGGCGCGTTCGAGCCTGGACGTCAGCGACACCGTCCCCGGCAGATACCCGCCGATCCGGGCATCGTCCAGCCGCAACGCATCCGGGAGCTCCAGCAATGCGAGCGGGTTCCCAGCCGCGATCTCCAGGACTCGCCGTCGCAGCCCCGGTGTGAGGTCTCCCGCCGACGCGTCAACCAGCTCGCCGGCCGCCTCCTCGTCCAGGCCGCCAAGGTGAAGCTCCCGCAGCCCCGCGCCGTCGAGCGTGCTAGCGACGCCGTTTCGCAACGCGAACAACACCGCGATCGGTTCTGCCTCCACGCGGCGGGCGATGAAGGCAAGAGCGCTCGCCGTCGGCGGGTCAAGCCATTGCGCCTCATCGACGACCAGCAGCAACGGCATGTGGTCAGCGGCGCACGCCAGCAGGTTCAGCGCCGCAAGCGCGATCATGAACGGGTCCGGGGCTGGGGCACCGAGCATCCCGAACGCGGCCGACAGAGCGTCACGCTGTGGCCCCGGCAGGCGATCCAGCCACCTCAGCGCCGGACCCAGGAGCTGGTGCAGCCCTGCGAACGCCAGACCGGTCTCTGACTGCGCCCCAGCCGTGCGCAGAACCAAGACACCCTTCGAGCTGGCCGCGGCCGCGGCCGCCGCCAGGAGTGCGGTCTTCCCGATGCCGGGATCGCCCCGCAAGACGAGCGCCCCGCCTCGCTCGGGGATCCTCCCGACGAGCTGATCGACTATCGCAACCTCGGCCTCTCGGCCAAACAGCGGCGAACCCGAAAAGCCGGGCCGCGCCTGCGAGATACCGGTGCGCATGCCTATCACGGTAGCCGTGGAGGGCCGGGCCGGAAGACGAGGGGACCAAGACGCGGCACGACCATAACGCGCTGGCCTACCTGTCGGCGGCTGATTCAGTCGGATGACAGCCCGCGCGGGTCGACCAGCCTTCCGCTGCAGCGTGTGCTCGCTGACCGCCACGACCGGCTTGCCCGGACTGGGCCACCGGAATTGCAGTCAGATGACCCAAGCGGGGGCAGCGGGCCGCAGGCAAGCCTTGACAAGTACCTGTCAGGTCATGGCACGAGGGCAGGAGGAGAAGGCATGACGGGCCCGGCCGAGCTGGAAACCAGGTCCGCGACACGGCGATCTGGCATTTCCGGGACGGCAAGGTCACCGAGATCCCGACGCTCCAGGACCAGTTCGCGTTCTTGAAGCAGATCGGGTACCTCGCGGACAGCGTCCACGCTGCCTGACCGCCAGGGCAGGGATTACTAGCGGAAGAAGGGGCCAGCATGGATCTTCGCCTGGACGGGCAGACCGCGGTCGTCACGGGGGCCAGCCGGGGAATCGGGCTGGCGGTCAACCGCGGGCTGGTCGCCGAGGGCGTCCGCGTCACCGCCGGGGCGCTGAGGTCCTCCGCTGAGCTAGACGAGCTGGCGGGAGCAGGCCTGGCGCCGGTGGTGGAGGTGGACCTGGCCGAACCTGGCGGGCCGGCCCGGCT
>JASHVM010000634.1:0-7556 GCA_030044595.1 Streptosporangiaceae bacterium | reverse complement strand
CCACCTACGCCCTGAAGGTCAGGCAGGCCGTAGAGGTCCAGAGCCGGTAGCCGTCTGCCCGAGCCTCTCGAAGGCGTCCCCGGAGCCAACACCGCACTAGACTCACCTGTCGTGAGCAGACCCGATCCCATCGAGCTGCCCTCCCAGTACGCGCCGTCCGAGGTGGAGGGCCCGCGCTACGAACGCTGGGAGAAGGCAGGGTACTTTGTCGCGGACGCGTACTCCGCCGCCCCCGCGTACTGCATCGTCATCCCGCCGCCGAACGTGACCGGCTTCCTGCACATCGGCCACGCGCTCAACCACACGCTGATAGACGCGCTGGTCAGGCGCCGCCGCATGCAGGGCTACAACACCTTGTGGCTGCCCGGCATGGACCACGCCGGCATCGCCACCCAGAACGTGGTCGAGCGTGAGCTGGCCAAGGAGGGCCTGAGCCGTCACGACCTCGGCCGGGAGGCGTTCGTCGAGCGGGTCTGGCAGTGGAAGGCCGAGTCCGGCGGCAAGATCCTGGGCCAGATGCGCCGCCTGGGCGACAGCGTGGACTGGTCGCGCGAGCGTTTCACGATGGACGAGGGCCTGTCCCGCGCCGTTCAGACGATCTTCAAGCAGCTCTTCGACGACGGCCTGATCTACCGGGCTGAACGCATCATCAACTGGTGCCCTCGGTGCCTGACCGCTCTGTCCGACATCGAGGTCGATCACAGCGACGACGAGGGCGAGCTCATCTCCATCCGCTACGGCGGTGTTGGCGAAGACCAGGCGAACGACTCGATCGTGGTCGCCACCACGAGACCGGAAACGATGCTCGGCGATACCGCCGTGGCGGTGCACCCCGACGACGCGCGTTATACCCGCCTGGTCGGCAAGACCGTCGAGCTGCCGCTCACCGGTCGGCGCATCCCGGTGATCGCCGATGACCATGTCGACCCGTCGTTCGGGACCGGAGCGGTCAAGGTGACCCCCGCCCACGACCCGAACGACTTCGAGATCGGCCGCCGCCACGACCTGCCCAGCCTGACCATCTTGGACGAGCACGGCGTGATCACCGCGCACGGCCCGTTCCAGGGACTGGACCGGTTCGAGGCCCGGCCCGCCGTGGTGGCCGCGCTCCGCGAGCAGGGCCGGATCGTGTCCGAGGTCCGCCCGTACCTGCACGCGGTCGGCCACTGCAGCCGCTGCAGCACCACCGTCGAGCCGCGCCAGTCGTTGCAGTGGTTCGTTCGCGTCGCCCCGCTGGCCAAGGCCGCCGGCGACGCGGTCCGCGACGGCCGCGTCCGCCTCCACCCGCCGGAGATGAACGCGCGGTACTTCGCCTGGGTGGATGACATGCACGACTGGTGCATCAGCCGCCAGCTCTGGTGGGGGCACCGCATCCCGGTCTTCTACGGCCCCGACGGCGAGGTGTGCTGCGTTGGCCCGGACGAGCAGCCGCCAGCAGGCTGGCACCAGGATCCCGATGTGCTTGACACCTGGTTCTCGTCTGCCCTGTGGCCGTTCTCCACGCTCGGCTGGCCCGATGACACCCCGGACCTGCGCGCCTTCTACCCGACCAGCGTGCTCGTCACCGGGTACGACATCCTGTTCTTCTGGGTCGCGCGGATGATGATGTTCGGCCTGTACGCGATGCGCGGTGCCGAGCCGGCCGACGCCGTGCCGTTCCGCGTCGTGGCCCTGCACGGGCTGGTCCGCGACCAGTTCGGTAAGAAGATGTCCAAGTCACGCGGGAACACCGTGGACCCGCTGGACTGGGTGGACAGGTTCGGAGCCGACGCGACCAGGTTCACCCTCGCCCGCGGCGCCAACCCGGGCGCCGACGTCGCGATCAGCGAGGAATGGGCGGCGGGCTCGCGAAACTTCTGCAACAAGCTATGGAACGCCGTCCGGTTCGCCCTGCTCAATGGCGCTCACGTCCCCGCTGCCCCGCTGAGCGCGGACACGCTCTCCGTGCCTGACCGCTGGATCTTGTCCCGGCTGTCAGCCGTGATCTCCGACGTGGACGAGCTGTTCGAGGCGTTCGAGTTCGGCAAGATCTGCGACATCCTGTACCACTTCGCCTGGGATGAGGTGTGCGACTGGTACCTGGAGCTGGCCAAGGTGCCGCTGGCCTCGGGTGACCCGCAGGTCGCCGGGACGACCAGGCAAGCACTCGGTTTCGTGCTCGACCGGCTGCTGCGCCTGCTGCACCCGGTCATGCCGTTCGTGACCGAGGAGCTGTGGACCGCGCTGACCGGTGAGGAGTCGGTCACGGTGGCGTCGTGGCCGGCGTTCCGCCAGCCGGACCCGGTCGCCGAGGCGGAGATCTCGTCGGTGATGAGGCTGGTCACCGAGGTCCGGCGGTTCCGCTCCGATCAGGGGCTGCGGCCCGGCCAGCGCGTCGCGGCCCGGCTGGTGGGCGTCGAGGGTTCGCCGCTGGCCCGGCACGAACAGTCGATCCGGTCACTGCTCAGGCTCGACCCTCCTGCAGACGGTTTCGCCGCGTCGGCGTCGCTGGCGGCCGAGGGTATCGCCGTCGAACTCGACGTGGCCGGCGCGATCGACGTCGCCGCCGAGCGCCGTCGGCTGGAAAAGGACCTCGCCGCGGCCAGGAGCGAGGCCGAGCAGGCCGCCCGGAAGCTGGACAACGCCGAGTTCACCGCGAAGGCGCCCGCCGAGGTGGTCGCGAAGACCCGCCGCCGCCTGGAGGCAGCCGGATCGGACATCACCCGCCTCGAGCAGCGTCTGGCCGCGATGCAAGGCGGACCCAGCACCTAGGCTGGCAGGGTGGACATCGAAACGCGGATGCGGGAGGTCGAGCAGGAGATCATCTCCCGGCGACCCGAACATTCCGTGGACCTCGCCTTGGACCGGATGACCGAACTGGTCGGACTGCTCGGCGACCCGCAGCGCGCGAGCCCGGTCATCCACATCACGGGTACCAACGGCAAGACGTCCACCGCCCGGATGGTTGACGCGCTGCTGCGCGCCCGCGGCCTGCGCACCGGCCGGTTCACCAGCCCGCACCTGGTCTCGATCCAGGAGCGGATCACCGTGGACGGCGACCCGGTCGACCCGGAGCGGTTCGTGGCGGCCTACGACGAGGTCATCCCGTACGTCAGGCTGGTAGACGAACGGCACCCGGCCGCAATGTCCTTTTTCGAGGTCCTCACCGGAATGGCCTTCGCGATATTCGCCGATACGCCGGTCGACGTGATGGTGCTTGAGGTCGGCGTGGGCGGCAGGCTCGATTGCACCAACGTCGCGGACGGCGTAGTCGCGGTCGTCACCCCGATCGCGATCGACCACACCAGGCTGCTCGGCAGCACGATCGAGGAGATCGCAGCGGAGAAGGCCGGCATCATCAAGCCAGGCGCGGTCGCGGTAATCGCGCAGCAGCCGCTCGGCGCGGCCGAAGTGCTGCTCCGGCGGGCGGCCGAAGTGGGCGCGGCGGTGGCGCGGGAGGGCCTGGAGTTCGGCGTGCTGAGCCGCGAGCAGGCGGTGGGCGGGCAGCAGCTGGCCCTGCGCGGCCTGCGCGGCACCTACGAGGACGTCTACCTGCCGCTGTTCGGCATTCATCAGGCGACGAACGCCGCGTGCGCGCTGGCCGCCGCCGAGGCGTTCGCCGGGGTGTCGGACGAGGCGGGCGCCGCCGGGCTGGACGCGGGCCTGGTGCGCGAGGCGTTCGCGAACGTTACCTCGCCGGGGCGGCTGGAGGTTATCAGGCGCAGTCCGACCATCATCATCGACGCCGCCCACAACCCCGCCGGGATGGCGGCGACGGTCGCCGCGGTCGAGGAGGCGTTCAGCTTTACCTACCTGTCCGGCGTCTTCGCGGCCAGCGGCGACAAGGACGTACCGGGCATGCTCGCCGAGCTGGAGCCGCTGCTGTCCGACATCGTGGTGACCCGTAATTCCTCGGACCGGTCGATGGACCCGGACCAGACCGCGGAGCTGGCGGCCGAGATCTTCGGCGAGGACCGGGTCCGATCGGCCGCCCGGCTCGACGACGCGATAGAGACGGCGGTCACGCTCGTCGACGAGGCGGCGGATGAAACCAGGCCGGGCGGCGGCGGCGTGCTCATAACCGGATCGGTCATCACCGCCGGCGACGCACGCAGGCTGCTCGGACCGGCCGACGGCGAGCTGCCGCGCGAACCATCGGCCAGCCAGCCGGCCCGCCACTCGTTCACGGCCGCGGAGCTCTCATGAGCAGCCACGCGGCGCCCTCCCGGGACGAGAACCCGGCCCGCCTCGCGGAAGTCAGGCGAGACAGATGAAGCAACTGAGGCAACTGTGCGGCACCGTGCTCGTCATGGAAGCCGTCGTCATCGGACTCGCCATCCCAGTCGCCATTGTCTATGAGCACCTGCACCGCGGCATCGCGGTCGGCGTCGGCGGCGGCCTGGCCGTGTGCGCCCTGCTGCTGAGCGGGGTGGTCGGACGGCCCGGCATGGGCTGGGCGCTGGTGGCGGGTTCTGCCCTGCAGGTGCTGGTCATCGCCGCGGGGATCGTGGTGCCTGCCATGTACATCCTGGGCGCGATCTTCGCCGCGCTCTGGATCACCGGCATCTGGCTCGCCCGCCGCCTCCAGACCCCCGCCGCCCCCGGCGCCCGCGGCTCGTAGGGACCAAGCCAGGGCCGGGCCGCCGACACCCCCCTTCTGACCACGCGGCGCTGTGCGGTCGGCACCCCGGATGGTAGGTAAGCTTTGCCCGAGTGACGAATCGCATCATCGACGGGCGGCGTCTCGCTCACGCCAGGAGACCGGGCTCCCGGCCCGGAACCCGGTGAGCCGGCGTCACCGTTGTCCAGGCAGGAACTCCTCGCCGCCCGCGCGGCGCGGACCCGGTAAAACCCAAGATCAAGGCCCGGATCGGAAGGTTCCCGTTCCCGATGAGCAACGCACTGAAGTTCCTCGGCCGCGACATGGCGGTCGACCTCGGCACCGCGAACACGCTCGTTTACGTGCGGGGACGCGGCATCGTGCTGAACGAGCCTTCGGTAGTCGCGCTCAATACCAACAACGGCCAGATCGTTGCGGTGGGAGTCGAAGCCAAACGAATGATCGGCCGTACCCCGGGCAATATCGTGGCGGTACGCCCGTTGAAGGACGGCGTCATCGCCGACTTCGACGTAACCGAGCGGATGCTGCGGTACTTCATCCAGAAGGTGCACCGGCGCACCCACCTCGCCAAGCCGAGGCTGGTCGTGGCCGTGCCGAGCGGGATCACCGGCGTGGAGCAGAGCGCGGTGAAGGAGGCCGGTCACCAGGCCGGCGCCCGGCGCGTTTACATCATCGAGGAGCCGATGGCGGCGGCGATCGGCGCCGGGCTGCCCATCAACGAGCCGACCGGCAACATGGTGGTAGATATCGGCGGCGGCACCACCGAGGTCGCCGTGATCTCCCTCGGCGGCATCGTCACCTCGCAGTCCATCAGGATCGGCGGCGACGAGATGGACCAGGCGATCATGACGTTCGGGAAGAAGGAATACTCCCTCATGCTCGGCGAGCGGACCGCCGAGGAAATCAAGGTGGCCCTCGGCTCCGCGTTCCCCTCCGAGGACGAGCCGCACGCCGAGATCCGCGGCCGGGATCTGGTCAGCGGGCTGCCGAAGACCGTGGTGATCTCGGCGGCGGAGGTGCGCCGCGCGATCGAGGAACCGCTCAACCTGATCATCGACGCGGTCAAGACCACGCTGGATAAGTGCCCGCCCGAACTGGCCGGCGACGTCATGGACCGGGGTATCGCCCTGACCGGCGGCGGCGCCTTGCTGCGCGGGCTCGAGTCGCGAATCCGGGAGGAAACCGGCATGCCCGTGCAGGTCGCGGACAACCCGCTCGATTCCGTCGTGCTGGGTACCGGCAAGTGCGTCGAGGACTTCGATACCTTGCGTCAGGTGCTGGTGCCGGACACCAGGCGCTGACGGTGACGTGGGCCCCCGCGCGAGCCCGTCGTATCGGCCGCAGCGGGAGGGATGAGCAGCCGGAGGGATGAGGAGCCGCCGTGCATGACAGCCGCCGTACACGCCTGGTTCTCGGCGTACTCCTGCTCGTCGCGATCGCGCTGATCACGGTGGATTTCAGGGACGGCGGCACGTCCCCGGTGCGCAACGTCGGCGCGGATATCTTCGGGCCGGTCGAGCGGGTCACCCACGACGTCACCAGCCCGGTGTCCAGCCTCTTCGACTCGATCACCGGTGGTCCGTCCGCGCAGAACACGATCACCAGCCTGCAGCGGGAGAACGCCGAGCTGCGCGCCCAGCTCAGCGAGGCCCAGCTGAGCAAGACCGCCAAGAAGCAGCTGGCCCAGCTGCTCCAGCTCGACGCCGGCGGCTACCGGATCGTCACCGCGAACGTGATCGCCGCCGGAGGCGATTACTCCGATACGGTCACGCTGGATGCCGGCCGCAATGACGGGATCGAGCCGGACGAGACCGTGCTGAACGGCACCGGGTTCGTCGGCACCGTCACCCAGGTGAGCGGGGACACCTCAACCGTCCTGCTCGCCGATGACGCATCATCGGTGGTCGGCGTGCAGATGGCGGGCGGCGGCGAGATCGGCGAGGCCACCGGGACCGGCAAGTCCATGTCCGGATCCGGGATGCTGCGGCTGAGCCTGTTCGGCACGAACACCGTGCTGCAACCCGGTCAGGAGGTCGTGACCTACGCCTCCATCAACGACCGGCCGGAGGTTCCGGGCGTCCCCATCGGCACCGTCGTCTCGGTTTCCAGCAGCGGGGGCTCGCTCACTCAGAACGCGCTGGTCCAGCCGTTCGTCAACTTCACCACGCTCGGCGTTGTCGGCATCGTGGTGCAGGTGCCACGGCAGGGGCACAGGGTCTCGATCCTCCCGCGGCCAGCGCCGACGGTCACCGTTACCGTCACCCCCAGCCGAACCGCTTCCGCGTCGGCCTCGACGTCCCCCGGAGCCCCTCAGCCCGGGGCTTCCCCGTCGGCGTCGGCGACGGGCGGAGGCTGAGGTGCGCGCGCTGTTTTCGTTCGCCATCGCGGCCGTCGCCGTCGTGGTGCAGGTCACGATCGTGGACCGGATCGCGTTTCCCGGCGGCACCGGGCCCGATCTGGTCCTGCTCACGGTGGCCGCGCTGGGTCTGGCGAATGGTCCGCTGGTCGGCGCGCTGGCCGGGTTCTGGGCCGGCCTCGCGCTGGACGTCGCCCCGCCCGGCAGCCACCTCGTCGGCCAGAACGCGCTGGTGTTCTGCCTGATCGGCTACTTGTGCGGGCTCGCGGCGGACCAGCCCGCCGGTGAGGGAGTTCCCGAGCAGGGGCATACGGCGCTGTTCGAGATCGTGGTCATGGCGGCGGCCGCCGTCTGCGGTGAGGCCCTGGCCTCCCTGCTCGGCGCCATGCTGAGCGACCCGCGGGTGACCTGGCCCGCGATCAAGCACGTGCTTCCGGTCGCCGTGCTCTACGACGTGGTGCTGTGCCCGTTCGTGCTGTTCGCCGTCGCGGCGCTGTTGCGCGTGGTGCCGTCGCGCGACGATCGCGACCAGGCCGCATGGCCGAGCCTTGCGACCCAGCCACCTGTGCCCGGCGCGGTCAGGCAGGTCGGCACGGGGGA
>JASHVM010000068.1:0-6030 GCA_030044595.1 Streptosporangiaceae bacterium | reverse complement strand
CTGCGAGGTCACGGTGGTCGAGGCGGGGCCCGCCCCACTCGCCTCGGCCGTCGGCGCGCCGGTGGGAGCGCAGACCGCGCGGTGGTACGCCGACGCGGGGGTGCAGCTGCGGGTCGGCGTCGCGGTGGAGTCGGTGCAGCCGGGCGGGCTCGCGCTGGCCGGCGGCGGCTGGATCGGCGCCGACGAGATCGTCACCGCTATCGGGGTCCGGCCGGCCACCCGATGGCTGGAGGGTTCGGGCCTGCGGCTGGAGAACGGCGTGGCCGTCGACGCCGGCCTGCGGACCTCGCTGCCCGGTGTCTACGCGGCGGGGGACTGCGCGGCGTTCGAGTCGCGGCGGTTCGGGCGGCGGCTGCGGTTCGAGCACTGGGACGTGGCCCTGCACGCGCCCGAGGTGGTGGCGGCCAACGTGCTCGGCGGCGACGCGGTATACGACCCGGTGCCGTACTTCTGGTCCGAGCAGTTCGGCCGCATGGTCCAGTACGTGGGATACCACGGCGACGCCGAGCGTCTGGTCTGGCGGGGCGACCCGGCCGGGCCGACATGGGCGGCATGCTGGCTCGCCGTAGGTCGGCTGGTGGCGATCTTGACCGTGGACCGGCCCCGTGACCTGCAGCAAGGCCGCAGGGTCATCGCCTCGGCCGAGCCCGTTGACGCGGCCCGCCTCAGCGACCCTGCCGTCCCGGTCAAAGAAGCCGTGGCCGCCTGACGGACCCTGCCCGTGCCCGAAACCGGCCTGCACCGTCGTGGTCCCTGCCCACCCGCGGGTTTGGAGGACCCGCGGGAGTGGGACATTGGACTCGTGGCACAGATCGACCCCACGACCGACGCTCTAGTCGGCGAATGGCTGTCACTCCCCGAAGTAGCCGACCTGCTCGGCATCCCAGCCGGGCGAGTGAAGCAGCTCCTCCGCGACCGGAAGCTCCTGGCCGTGACCCGTCGGGCAGGGACGGTCGCGGTGCCGGCCGCCTTCCTTGACGGCCACCACATCGTCAAGGGCTTGTGCGGGACCCTCACCTTGCTCTTCGACTGCGGGTTCGACGAGCTGGAGGCGCTCCGCTGGCTTTTCACGGCCGATGACACGCTGCCCGGCACGCCGATCGACGCGATCGTCGAGCACCGCGGAACCGAGGTGAACCGGCGGGCTCAGGCCCTGGCGTTCTAGAAGCGGCTAGGCTGGCCGCATGCCGCCGAGCCCGCCGCGCACGCGGCGAACCGCGGGCGCGACGCCGAGACCTGCCGTCGGCCAGCCGTGCCTGCCGCATCCTCCGCTGATCCGCGACCTGCTCGCGGCCGGCCGCCAGGCGTTCTCGTTCGAGTTCATGCCGCCGAAGACCGAGGCGGAGGAAAGCCAGCTGTGGCGGGCGATCAGGCAGCTGGAGCCGCTGCGGCCCACGTTCGTGTCCGTGACCTACGGGGCCGGCGGGTCGACGAGGGACCGGACGGTCAGGGTGACGGGCCGGATCGCCGCGGAGACCACGCTGACGCCGGTGGGGCACCTCACCGCGGTGAACCACTCGGTGACCGAGCTCAGGCAGGTGATCGGGTCGTACGCGGCGGTCGGGGTGCGCAACGTGCTCGCGCTGAGAGGCGACCCGCCCGGCGACCCGAACGCCGACTGGGTCCCCCACCCGGACGGCCTCAGCTACGCGGCGGACCTGGTCCGCCTGGTCAGGTCGGTCGGCGACTTCTGCGTCGGGGTGGCCGCGTTTCCCGAGAAGCACCCGCGGTCGCCCGATCCCGACACGGACGTGCGCTATTTCGTGGCCAAGTGCCGGGCCGGCGCGGACTTCGCGATCACCAACATGTTCTTCTACCCCGACGATTACCTGCGCCTGCGGGACCGGGTGGCGGCCCAGCGCTGTGACGTGCCCATCATCCCTGGCATCATGCCCATCACGAGCCTGCGGGTGATCGAGCGCGCGCGGGAGCTGGGCGGCTGCCGGGTGCCCATGGAGCTGTGGGCGCGGCTGCAGGCTGTAGCGGACGACCGGGCGGCGGTGCGGGAGATCGGCGTGGAGTACGCGGCCTGGATGTGCGACCAGCTGCTCGCCGAGGGCGTGCCCGGTCTGCACTTCTACACGCTCAACTGGTCACGGGCGACCAGGGAGATCTACGAGCGCCTGGGCCTGGCGGAGCGAGGCCGGGGGGTCCGGGCGCGCAGCGGAAGCTCGGCGCCCATCACGGCGTAGGGCGGCTCGCCGCCGGGGAAGAAGGTGAAGCCGGTCAGCAGGTCGGTGAAGCCCACCCCGCGATACAGCCGCCGCGCGGGGGAGTCGGCGTCCCTGGTCGACAGCACCGCAGTGCGTTCTGGCCGGCCCGAGGTCAGCCGGAGCAGCAGGTCTGCGCCGATGCCGTGGCCCTGGTATCCCGGCGTCACGTGCAGTTCGGCCACCTCGAAAGAGTCGTCCAGCCACGCCGCGGCCGCCGCCGCGCCGCAGGAGGCGACCAGCGCACTGGCGACCGTGTCGTGCCACCACTGCCCGGCGGCGCCGTGAAAGCCGTAGCTGAATCCGACCGGCTTGCTGGTTCCGTTCTCGGCCGCGGCGAGCGCGCGGAATCCCGGCTGGCGGGCGTGCCCGGCCATGATTGAGCGCCGGCCCGGCAGCATATCCGCTGGCGGCCGCATCGCCGCCGCGTAGACGGTAATCAGCTGATCGAGCCGCGCGGTGAACTCGCCGCGGTTTAGCTCGCTGACCAAAGGCTCGGGCCGCATCCTCGCAAGCTTAAAAGACAAATACCGAACGGGCCGTGGCAGCAGTATCTGCGGGAGGCCAGAGCCCGGGGTGGTCGGCGCTTCACACCACCTGGGTGCCACGGTCCGGTAGCACGGATCGCACGCGGATCTCGGCTTGGCCCAGTTTCGGCAGGGCAGCGGAAAGCGTGATCAGCCCGGGCTGGCCGGCGAGTGAGCGGAGCCAGACCGCGCCGAGCCCTCCGTACTCGCCGAAGGCGAAGGGATTGTCACCGATCAGCGCAGCGGGGCCGGTCAAGGTCAGCGTCAGCTCCCCGGACTGGTACCTGCGCTGGTTGCCGTACGCGTCGATCGCGCGGAAGACCACCCTGGTGACATCCGACCCGTCAGCGTAGATGCTCGCGTCGTCGACCGCCATGGCCAGCGTGTCGCGGGCCGGATCCGACGCCATCCGGATCTGGGTCACCTGCTGGCCGCCCACGTAGCCCTCGATGAGGAGGTCGGGCATGTCGCTCGGCGCGAAGGCGGGGAGGGGGACCAGGAACGGCGGATAGGCCAGGTGGCTGTAGAGCCGTGAATCAGTGACAGGCAGGGCGGTGGCCACGTGCGCTCCGCCGACGTAGACCTCCAGCCGCTCGCAGTTACTGGCGATCATCATTGCGGCCGGGGAAGCCTGGGCCGTGTCTCCGTGCGATAGCACCCGGACCTGGCCAGCCCCTATGGAGGCATGGGGCTGAGCCCGCGGCGGAGCCGATCCCGGCGGCGGGGCCAGCTCCCAGAAGAACGTCGGCGCGATGACCGGGCGGATACCGGGGTCCACCTGTGACTGGTAGATGGCCGCACCGGGCTTGGGGATCCGGAAGCCGTCCGCCACCCCGGCCCACTTGACCAAGTCCCGATCCAGGGCCATCGGCGAGGCGTAGTCGAAGCCGGCCCAGCCCAGCAGCCCGGAGTAAGCCGGATCAGACCGGGCCAGGCTGTGTACCTGGGCATGCAGCACGGCCTGATCGGCGAGCTGCGCAGGCGGGTCGGTCCAGGCGAAGTGGTGCGGCCTCACGTCGTACACCCCGACCGACTCGGTGATCAGGTAGGGCACGCCGGCGAACGGCGGTTCCAGCCAGGCGGTACCGGTCTTCCAGTTTCGGTGGTAGTCGTCGTAGGCGAAGAGGTCCTCACTCCATCCGATCATCGAATGATGAGCCAGCGCTCCCGAGCTGGGGCGCGAGCCGTCGAGCTGCGCGGCGACCTGCCTGGTCGTGGCCCACAGGCCGGGGACGTAGCGTGTCTCGTTGAGCCGGGTGCCCCAGACGATGACCGACGGTCGGCTCCTGTCCCTGATCACCATGTCGTGCACGTTCTGCACGACCAGGTCCTGCCAGGCTGGGTTGGTGCTCACGTCATGCCAGCCTGGTGCTTCCTCCCAGACCAGCAGCCCGAGCTCGTCGCAGGCGTCGAGGAAGTGCGGCGACTGGGGATAGTGCGAGCAGCGCACCATGTTGCAGTTGAACTCGTTCTTGAGGATCTCCGCGTCCTTGCGCTGGACCCGGGCGGGCATCGCCATGCCGGCGTACGGGAAGAGCTGGTGTCGGTTGAGGCCAAAGAGCTGGAGCCGCTCGCCGTTCAGGTAGAAGCCGTCGGGCTCGAAGGATGCCTCCCGGAACCCGATCCTCCTGGTGAGGACGTGGCTGCCCGCGCCGGGAAAGGTCAGTGTCGCCTGCACGGTGTACAGCTTCGGGGTCTCGGTGGACCACAAGCTGACCGGCCCGAGCCCGGTAAGGCTCAGCTTCGCCACGCTGAGGCCGGTGGAGGTGAGGCTGACCGTCACCGCCTGCGCGGCGATCAGCCGGGATCCGTCCAGCAACTCCACCAGCAGGGTGCCGTCGGCCGAAGGGGGCAACGCCGAGTCGATGGTGCACTCGACGTCCACTCGCGGCTGCGAGCTCAGCACGTCGACAGGCAGCGCGAACAGGTCGGATAGGAACGCCTGCGGGACCACCTGCAGCCGGACGTCCCGGTAGATTCCGCCCGGCTGGAAGTAATCGATGCTGAACGTGCCGTGACCGTAGCTTATCGGCGGTACCGGCAGGCAGCGCGAGTCCACCACGACCGCGAGCAGGTTATCGCCCGCCGTGACGTGGCCGGTGAGTTCCGCGGAGAAAGGCAGGTATCCGCCCTGGTGGCTGGCTACCGCCCGGTCGTTGATCACCACCGTGGCGTTGACCATCACCCCGTCGAAGTCGACGAAGATCCTGTTGCCCGGGCGATCCGAGTTGAGCAGCGCCCCGCCGTCGAAGTGGCGCCGGTATATCCATTGCTGCTGCCATGCGTCGGCGTCCCAGTAGCGCCAGGACAGCGGCGCCACCGTGTACGGCAGCGCGACGGGCGCGAAGCTGCTGTCGTCGTAGAACAAGCTCTCCGAGCCCGCCATGTACTGCCCGCCGAACAGCCAGTCAGTGTTCAGCGAGAAGCTCAGGTTCGTCGGCTGCGGCTCGCTGGTTGGAGACATGCTCCCGACCAGGGCGACCAGCGGCAGCGCGGCTACCCCCGCGCCGCCGATAAGGCCCGCCTGGACCAGGGCGCGCCGCGAAATCCGCCGCTTGGTTCCTGCTGCGTGCTCCGTGCCCGGGTCCGCCGGCCGCGGAGCCGCGTCCGAGTCGGGTGGATCAGGCGACGCGCTCGTAAGGTCGGCCCCCATGGCCTTGGCCTGCCGCGGCACCAGGCCGACCCCGCCGTTCGCAGCCGTCGGCAACGCCGTCCCAGCCGTGCCCCCCGCCCCCGTCCGTTGCTGCAAGGCCCCCGTCCGTTGCTGCGTGGCCCCCGTCCGTTGCGGCGTGGCCCCTGGCCGTTGCTGCGTGGCCCCTGGCCGTTGCGATTCGCCCGGCCGTTGCTGCGTGGCGCCTGGCCGTTGCGATTCGCCCGGCCGTTGCGGCGTGGCCCCCGGCCGTTGCGATTCGCCCCGTCGTTGCTGCGTGGCCCCCGGCCGTCCAGGCCCGGCTCCCGGCTGCGGCAGCCTTCCCGCCCGTTCTCCTCTTGGCGTCGCGTCTCGCGTTTGCCCTGCCCGCGCCCTGCCGTTTCCGCCGCGTGCCGCCCCTGGTGGCGTGCCCCCCTGCTTCCTGGACCTTGGTGGCGTGCTCCCGGGCCTGGCGGTGCGGGTTGGCGTGCTCCCGGGCTCGGCGGCCCGCGGCGCCGTGCCTCCCTGCTTGACCGCCCGCGGCGCCGTGCCTCCCTGCTTGACGGCCCGCGGTGGCGTGCTTCCCTGCTTCCCGGGCTGCGGCGATGTGCTCCCCGGCTTCCCCGTCCAACGCTGCGCGTCTCCTGCCTGACCCGGCGGCGGC
>JASHVM010000633.1:0-6939 GCA_030044595.1 Streptosporangiaceae bacterium | reverse complement strand
AAGCTGATGCCGCTGCCCGAGGTCGTGCACACGCTGCTCGCCGCGTACGCCACGACCAGCGAGGGCGGCCGCGCGGTCTCCGACATCATCGCCGCGGGCATCGTGCCCGCCGCGATCGAGATGATGGACGCGCTGTCCATCGAGGCGGCCGAGGCGGCCGTGCGCTGCAACTACCCGGCGGGCGCGGGCGCGGTGCTGATCGTCGAGCTGGACGGGCCGGCCGCGGAGGTCGAGGCGGAGCTGGCCACGGTCCGCTCGCTGTGCGAGGCGGCGGGCGCGACGGAGATCAGGGCGGCCGACGACCCGGCCGAGCGCGCCGTCATCTGGGCCGGCCGCAAGGCCGCCTTTGCCGCGGTGGGCCGGATCAGCCCGTCGTTCATCGTGCAGGACGGCGTGGTGCCGCGGACCTCGCTGGGCGCCGTCCTGGCGAGGATCGCGTCGCTCTCGTCGGAGGCCGGCATCCGAGTGGCCAACGTGTTCCACGCGGGCGACGGGAACCTGCACCCGCTGGTGCTTTACGACGACGCCGTGCCCGGCCAGGAGGCCGCGGCCGAGGAGGTGTCCGGCGCGATCCTCGACGCGTGCCTGGAACAGGGCGGCTCGATCACCGGCGAGCACGGCGTGGGCGTGGACAAGTCGCGGTACATGCCGAAGATGTTCGGCGCCGACGACCTGGACACCATGCAGCTGGTCCGCTGCGCGTTCGACCCGGCCAGCCTGTGCAACCCCGGCAAGGTCTTCCCCACGCCCCGGCTGTGCGGCGAGGTACCCGGCCACCGCCGCGCTCCGCATCCCGCCGTAGCGGCCGGACAGGCGGAGATTTTTTAATGGATACCGAACGGGCCGTGGTTTCCCAGATCCGGGCCGCGCTGGCCGCAGCGTGCCCGACGGCGCGGGACGCGGACCCGGCGTCCGACGCGGTGGCCGGCCTGCTGCCGTCGTTCGTCGCGTCGCCCGCGAGCACCGACGAGGCCTCGGCGCTGCTGCGCGCGGCGGCCGCGCACGACCTGACCGTCGTACCGCGCGGGGCCGGGATCGGGCTGGGCTGGGGCTGGCCGCCTTCGTCCTGTGATCTGGTCGTCGACATGAGCTCGATGGGCCAGGTCATCGAGCACGCGGCCGGCGACCTGGTGGCGCGGGTGCAGGCGGGCACGACGATCGGGCAGCTGGCCGCCGTGCTGTCCGCGGCCGGGCAGGAGCTCGCGCTCGACGTCCCCGCCGGCGCCACGGTGGGCGGGGTCATCGGTACCGGCACGGCCGGGCCGCGGCGGTTCCGCTACGGCGCCCCGCGCGACTTGCTGATCGGGATCACCGTGGTCCGCGCCGACGGGGTCGTGGCGCACTCGGGCGGCAAGGTGGTCAAGAACGTGGCCGGCTACGACCTCGGCAAGCTGTTCGCCGGATCGCAGGGAACCTTGGGCCTGATCACCGAGGCGACGTTCCGGCTGCACCCGCTGCCGGGCGCGGTGGCGTACGTGACCGCGGAGTTCGGTCTTGCGGAGCGCGCCAGCGCCGCGGCGGCGGCGATCTCGGCGGCCAGGTCCGCGCTGGTGCCTTCGGCGGTCGAGCTGGACTGGCCGGGGGGCTCATCGCGGCCCCTCCGGGTGGGGGTGCTGCTCGAGGGCACCGCGGCCGGGGTCGCCGAACGAGCCAAGCAGATGGCGGAGCTGCTGGCGGCCGCGGGCGGATCCCCGACCGTGCAGGTGTCCGATGCGCCGCCGCAGCGGTGGGGCCAGCTGCCGTCACCGAGCACGGTGGTTCGCGTGACGTTCTGGGTCGGGAACCTGCCCGGGGCGCTGGACGCGATCGCGGCGGCCGGCGCCAGCTCCGGGGTCCGGCCCGCGGTCAGCGGGTCGGCCGGCGCGGGCGTGCTCTACGCCTGCCTGGATCCGGGCACCGAGTCCGACGCGGCGGCGCGGTTCGTCAAGGCGCTGCGCGACCGGCTGGGCGGGTCTTCGGCCCGGCTGACCCGCGGCAGCGTGGTGGTGCTGGCCGCGCCGCCGCCGGTCATGAGGATCGCCGGCATGTACGGGCCGGTCCCGGGCGCTGCCTTGATGGGGGCCGTGAAGGACCAGTTCGACCCGGGTCACCGGATGTTCCCTGGCCGGCTGGCGGGCCTGGTGGGAGGCGGCTGATGCACGAGGAGAAGATGGCCGGCCCGGGCCAGCAGGATGAGGACGGCCGCCTGCGCGGCGTGATCAAGGACTGCGTGCACTGCGGGTTCTGCCTGCCGGCCTGCCCGACCTACCAGCTGTGGGGCGAGGAGATGGATTCACCGCGGGGCCGGATCTACCTGGTGAACCAGATCCTGAACGGCGCCGAGCTGACCGTGGCGGCAGCCGAGCACTTCGACCGCTGCCTCGGCTGCATGGCGTGCATGACCGCCTGCCCGTCCGGCGTGCAGTACGACCAGCTCATCGAGGCAGCCCGGGTCTGGACCGAAGAGGCCCGCTCCGGGGCTGCGGACACGGACGGCGGCGGGTCTGCGGCAGCGGCGGAGGCTGCGGGCCCGGCGCTGGCGGAGGTCGGCCGGCGGCGGGCGCGGGATCGCGTGGCGCGGGCCGCGATCTTCTCGCTGTTCCCCTACCCCAAGCGGCTGCGGGCGATGACCCGGCCGCTGCGGGCGGCGCAGCGCACCGGGCTGGACCGCCGGCTGGCGCGCAGCAGCCTGCCGGGCCGCCTTTCCCCCGCTCTGGGCGCGGCTCTGCGTCTGGCTCCCCCGGCGTCTGCCGTGCCCAAGCTGCCGGAACGGGTGGCGGCCCGGGGGCCGCGGCGCGCGGTGGTCGGCATGCTCACCGGATGCGTGCAGTCGGTGTTCTTCCCGCAGGTGAACGCGGCCACCGCGAGGGTGCTCGCGCTGGAAGGCTGCGACGTGCTCATCCCGCGCGCCCAGGGCTGCTGCGGCGCGCTGTCGCTGCACTCCGGCCGGGAGGCCGAGGCGGCGGCCTTCGCCCGGCGCATGATCTCCGCGTTCGAGCAGAGCCAGGTCGACGCGATCGTGGTCAACTCGGCCGGGTGCGGCTCGGCGATGAAGGAGTACGAGCGGCTGCTAGCCCGGGCGGGCCGGGACAGCGAGGCGGACGCGGAGTGGGCGGCTCGGGCGGCCGCGCTGAGCAGCAGGGTCCGGGATTTCTCCGAATTCCTGGCCGAGCTCGGACCGGCGGCGCCGCGGCACCCGCTGCCGGTCACCGCCGCCTACCACGACGCCTGCCACCTGGCGCACGCCCAGCGGATCACCAGGCAGCCGCGCGACCTGCTGCGCGCGATTCCCGACCTGGATCTCATCGAGCTGCCCGACGCGGGGACGTGCTGCGGCTCGGCCGGCGTGTACAACCTGCTGCAGCCCGAGGCCGCCGACGAGCTGGGGGCGCGCAAGGCGCAGGCGGTCCTGGACGCGGGCGCGCCGCTGGTCGTCTCGGCCAACCCGGGCTGCTCGCTGCAGATCGCGGCCGGGGTGGCCGCCCGCGGCGAGAACGTCGCGGTGGCCCACGTCGCCGAGATCCTCGACGCTTCCCTGCGCGGCCTGCCGGCCCCGGTCGGCCCCGCTTAATGCTCCTGCGCAGCGTGAGGTCCGCGGTCGGGCATCTTTGCGGTCGTCCGCGCCGCGACGGCCATCGTGGCACCGGAGGGCCGGACGGCCGGCCTCTCCCGGACCTTGGAGGAGAGGCCGGCCGCTCACCGGAGCTCTAGCTGCCGGTGCTTGTGCTCCCCGGCGCGCCCTGCCCGCTCTTCATGTTCGGGCAGTTGTGCGTGCCGTTGTGCGTGCCGTTGCGCGTGGCGGGCGGCGTGGGAGTCGCCGCCGTGCCCGCGGACCCGGCGTTGGCCGCCGTCGTTCCCGTCGTCGTCGACGATGACGATGTCGATGTCGTCGACGCCGGGGTGGACGAGTGGGTCGTCGCGGCGCTGGCCACAGCGAGGCTGCCGCCGAACCCCACGCCGAGCGCGCCCGCCCCGACTGCGGTGGCGATGATGATCTTGCCTAGTCTGTTTGTCAACGTGTCCGCCTCCTCGCGGTTGGGTGATGGTCCTGGACTCAGGACACCCACGCTGGCTGCGGCGTCGCTGCAGCGATGCTCTGGCGACCGTATGAGATTTCGCGAAAAGAGCAGACCTGTGGTGCCGCTGTTTTGCTGCGGTCAGCGGGCGGGAAGAGCCACGGTGAAGATTTCCTGGTTTTGCTGGGTCGCGATCGAGCCGATGGCGGTCACGGCCGAACCCGACGTGACCAGCGAAGTGATCCGGTAACTCCCGCTGTTGTGCGGGCCGGTGAGGCCGCTGATCTGCGACGGCGTCCAGGCGGCGCCGTTGGCCGACGTCCATATCGCGACCTGGAGCTGTCCCGGCTCGCCGAACTGGCCGGCGGCGGTGAAGCCGCCGGAGTCGGCGGTCAGCGCGGTGAGAGTCGTGTTCGGGCCGGCCGCAGCGAACGGCACGCGGTTCCAGCTGGCCCCGCCGTTGACCGAGAGCTCGGCGAACTGCACGCTGCCGGACGGAGTCGTCTCCTGGCCCAGCGCGGCCACGCGGTCACCGTTGATCGCGACCTGCTGCAGTATCGCGGCTGAGGCTCCGGCGGGTACCGGCAGGACGATCGTCGTCCAGCTGCGGCCGTTGGCCGTGGTCCATACCGCAGGCTTGCCGTCGTGCGACCCGACCGACACGAATCCGTGCGCGTCCGCGGCCACCGCGAGCACCGCGTTCGAGCCGGCCGCGTCGTTCACGGCCTGCGCGCGGGTCCAGGAGGTCAGGTTCGGCGACCACCACACGTCGGCCACGCCAGCCTGGCCGGCGGCGAGCTTGCCCGCGATGACGTATCCGGCCGGACCCGCGGCGGCCGCGACCGCGGATACGCCCGCCAGGTCGTCAGTGATGGAGCCGGGGCCGCTGGCGGGCTGCCAGGTCGTCCCGTCCGCGGAGGTGTACACGACCGGTCCCGGCGCGCCGACGGCCAGCCAACCCGCCGAGCCGTGGGTCACCTCGGTCAGCGACTGCAGGGCCGGGTCGGCGGAGACCTGCGACAGCGACGAGACCAGGGTCCACGAAGCCCCGCCCGCCTGCCCAGGCCGACTTTCTTCCTTCCGCCACACCGCCGGGTAGCCGTCCGCGCTGCCCACCGCGACCTGCTCGCCGCCGTCGATCGCCAGGCCGTTGACCGCCAGCTCCGGGATCGTGGTCCCCGTGGCGCCGGCCGGCGACACGGACTGCACGCTGCCCGCCGTATTTGCCTCGAGGAACACCGGCTGCTGGCTGACCTTGTCGCCGGACGTGGAGCCGATCGCGATGATGGTGCTGGTCGAGGCGACCGTCGCGCCGTCTACCAGCTCGCTGGCGGCGCCGCCGAGCGGGGCCGTCGGCTGCCACACGGTCCCGGTGCCCGCACTGGTATAAGCCAGGATCTGCCCCGAGGCGCTGTCCCCGGTGACGACGAAGCCGTAGTCGCTGCCCTTCACCAGGCTGGGGCTCCAGCCGCCGGCCGCGTTGATGGTGGCCGAGTACTGCCAGGCCTGGCCGTTCGGGGAAAAATAAGCCACCCCGTCGCCGGCGCCATTTGCCGACCGGCCCGGCCGCACGGCGAGCAGACCCGCGCCGTCAAACCCCAGGCCGGTAATCGAGGTTCCCGCACCGTGATCAACGGGGACCGTCACCCTGGTCCACGCCGAACCGCCGTCCGTGCTCAGCCACACGCCGGAGTAGGTCGTGCCGCCCTTGGCCACGGTCCCGGAGATGACCGTGTCGATGCCCTGTGACGCGGCATAGTTGATGCTCTGCACGGTTTCGCCAGGTCCTGCCAGCCCGAGCTGCGCGGCCGTCTTCCGCTGCCAGGTCAGGCCGTCGCCGGAGGTCCAGATCACCGCCTGCGTGCCGCCGGCCGTGCCCGCGGCCAGGTACCCCTGGGCCGTGCTGGTGAGCAGCAGCATCTGGTCGCCGGGCTGCTGCGGGGCGATGCCGTGGGTGGCGGCCAGCGTCCAGGACAGCCCGTCCGGGCTGGTCCAGGTGGCCTGCGGGCCGACCGCGACCCACCCGCCGGGTCCTCCGGCCAGCCGGGTGGCCGCGTACCCGACCGGGGGCTGGCCGCCGCCCGGCGCGTGCACCGGGGCCAGCCGCCAGCTGGCCCCGCCGTTGGTCGACACGAAGAACTGCTGCCGGATAACGCCGTCGCTGGTCTGCGAGCCTGTCGCGACGACCGTGTTCCCGGCGGCCACGATGCGGTTGACCGCCTGGAACACGCCGCGTTGCTGCTGCCCGGGATACACGCCGATGGTCAGCGCCGAGTGGGCCTTGGCGCCCTGGGCCGGTGGCCGGTTCGGCTGCTGGTTCGCCGCCAGCGGGCCGAACTTGGGGACGTGGCCCGTCAGCAGCGCGAGCGCCAGGACCGCCACGGCGACCAGCACGATAGCCGGAACCACGATGGCCGCTGGACGGCGCCCGCCCGGACGGCGCCTGCCTTGACGGCGCCTGCCTTGACTGCCCCTGCCCGGACCGCGGCGGCCCGGACTGCGGCCCGGGTCCGGCTCCCAGTCGCCTGGCAGTTCGGGGTCGAGGAGCAGGGTGCCCCCGGCGCGGTTACCGTCCGAGAGCGGCGGGGCGGACGGCGGGGGGGTCGGCGGCGCCGTCCCTGAGGCGGCCGCTGGCGGGGGGAAGACGGGCGCGCTGAGCAGAACCGGCGCGCGCCCGGGCCGGGTAGCGTGCGCCGACTGCTGAGGGACGGCGGCCGGCGGGTGCGGGACGGCGCGGTGCTCCCACTGGATTTCCGATTCATTCCACAAGCGCTGCGATGTCTGCCACGGGGATCGATCGGCCGTTTCCCTGGCCCTTCCCGAGCCGGGACGCCTGGGCTGGAAGCCCGGGCCGCCCGCCCGGCCCAGCAGCGCCCAGGTCGCACCGACGACCAACTGGGCGGGCGCGATGGAGGGCCACGCGCTGGTGGGCCCGGCAGGCGCA
>JASHVM010000632.1:0-5677 GCA_030044595.1 Streptosporangiaceae bacterium | reverse complement strand
TCGGCCATGGAGCGGCTGTCGCGGCTGAGCCACCGGCTGGTCTGGCTGAACCCGCACAAAGGCGACGACCCGGGCTTCCGGCCCAGCACGCTCGGGATGATGATCGCCGCCCCGCACGTCGACCTGCTGCTGTCCGGCCATGACCTGGCCAGCCTGGAGAAGCTCGCTACCCTGCTGCCGGGCCTGAACTAACCGCGAGAACGTGGCCGCGCTACATGGCTCACTGGCCTGAGGAGAGAAAGGTCGCCGGACCACGCCTGACATTACGTTTCAGCTGCTCGACGGGACGCAGGCCGCGGCGCACGCGGAGGAGCTGCAGGCCCTGTACGCCGAGGTCTACGCCGACCCTCCGTACCGGCGCCATGATGACGCCGCCGCGTTCTTGCGGCGGTTCCGGATCCAGCGCCGTCAGCCCGGCTTCGTCCTGGCCGAGGCCCGCCACGGCGGGTATCTGGTCGGCTATGCGTCCGGGATGCCGCTCCGGCCGTCCACGTCCTGGTGGCAGAACCTGACCGCCCAGCTGCCGACCGAGGTCACCGTCGAGCATCCTGGCCGCACCTTCGCGCTGCTGGACCTGCTTGTCCGTGCGCCATGGCGACGGCAGGGCATCGGCCAGGCCCTGCACGACCTGATACTGGCGAACCGGGCCGAGGAGCGAGCAACGGTTGCCGTCGTGCCCGCGGCCGCCCCGGCGCAGGGCGCCTTCCGGAAATGGGGCTGGCGGAAGATCGCGCGCAGGCACGATAACGACCCTGGCTCGCCAGCGTCGGACGTGCTCATCGCCACCCTGCCGAAGCAAGGCCCGTTAGCCGTACGCTCCTTCCCGGAGCGCAGCCGCGGCGTGCGCGAGGAACGGCAGGATGCTGAACGCCTCGCCACGGGGGATACTGGGCGAGGTGACCACTGTGAAGACCCGGATCGCCGGTGAGGAAGGCCCGCGGTGAGGTGGAGTGTCGGGATCGAGGCTGAGGGCGACCGCGTGCTGACTCGCGAGCAGGTCGTAGAGCTGGCCGACGCGGTCGCCGCGAGCGGCGGCATCGCGACCGGCATCGGCACCAACCGCTACGGCGCCCGGCTGATCGTCGAGGCGGGCAGCCGGGAAGAGGCGATCGAGAAGGCGGCGGAGGAGTTCTGGCGGGCCGCCCGGAAGGCACGGTTGCGGCCCGGTCCGGTGGTCCGGACCGAAGCGGTCAGCGAGGACGAGGACGCGGCCGGATGATCCGGCTTGGCTCGCTGGCCGGCTACCCGTTCGAGGGACCCCGGCTGCTGGCCGGCTGGACGCCGCCGGCCGCAGCGGCGGTGTACGCGATCGCCTACAAGCCGGAACCGGACGCCAAGCCGGACCGTTACGCGGTCATCTACGTGGACCAATCCGATGACCTGGCGGCCGAGCGGTTCCCGTTTCATCATCCGCGGGCCAGCTGCTGGGTCAGGCGCGCGGGGTCGAAGTGGAAGGTCTACATCTGTACCTATGAGGTCCCGGGCGGGAGCCGGGCGCACCGGGAGCAGATCGCCAGGGAGCTAACCGCGATCTACCGGCCGCGGTGCAACGACCAGCAGTACGACCGGGCTTGGAAGGACGAGTGGATCGGCGGGACCACGTCATCCTCGCCCTGGCTGGCTAAGGACCCGGTTCGTCCCGAGACATCCCCCTAGGCCGCGCCGTCCCAGGGGATCAGGACGACGACCTTGCCACCGACGCCGCCCCGCGCCAGGAGCGTCACCATCCCGCCGACCAAGCCCGCCGCCCCCGGTCATCAGCACCAGGTCGCCTTCGGATACGTTGGCCGCCTATCCTCGCACGACCCGGACGGGCCGCTGGCCGCGAGGTCCGGATCGCTACGAGTCCGACCGGAAGCCGACCGCCTCGAGCAGGCGGGAGCGGCGGGTCCCGGAGGCGGGCCGGGCCACCTCGGGAACCGCCGGCGCCTCGGGCCTGGGGGTGACGCCGGTCACGATGTCCTCCGCCATCCCGTACAGCAACGGCAGCGCCCCGGCCACGACGCCGCCGGTCTCGTTGATGTGCTCGACCCCCGGCCGGATGAGCTTGGCGTGGCCGACGATGGTCTGGACGATTTCCGCGGACTCCTCGAGATTTCCCGCGATGCGGGTGAGCAGCGTACCGACCCAGTACAGGTAGAAGGCCAGCCCGGCGATCAGCAAGACGATGTCGATGACCGTGAAGACAACTAGTCCCGTCATGACTTCACCTTGCCGAGTACGCGGCCGAGGAACAGGTGGTGCTGCAAGCCCTCGGCGAGGACCGCATCGACGCCATCGGCCACCTGCGGGATGAGCACGGTGTCCGCGGTGTTCGCCGCCGCCGCCTTGAGCGTGTCGCGGACCGCGACTACCCGGCGGTCGATGATCTTCACCAGATAGATGAGCAGGCTCAGCAGGGCGGCCACGGCAACCACCACGACGATGCCGAGGATGTTCGCGGTCAGCCACAGGTTGTGCTCGGTCGAGGACATGGCCAGCGTGTGCATCGCTACCCTCCCAGCCTGGCGCGGCCGCGCTGCAGGCCGCCGATGATGATCGTGGCGTGCTCGATCGTGGTGCGCAGCGCGCCAAGCGGAGCGGTATTGTGGACCGCCTTGGTCAGCGCGTCGTTGATCTTCGGCGCCTCGTTGCCGATCGACCGGGCCAGCAGCAGGATCGGTACCACGAGCGCCACGACCACGAGAACGATCACGATGCCGATCGTGTAGCCCACCACCCAGCCGGTGGTGCTGGTCCCCGCGGCGAGGACATGTGCGTGCATGGACGACTCCTCCTAGACCGTTTCGCAGAAGTCGCGGACCGGCTTCAGGCTGGCGTTGACCGACGTCAGCCGTTCCGGCACCGTGCTGGTCAGGTCCGCGACGGCCTGGACGCCCCCGGTGGTCGCGACCAGGGTCTTCCGGATCACCCTGAGGTGGAAGATGACCCGCAACAGGCCCACCGCGGTGATCGCGATGATCAGCGCGGCGACGATCACTGTGAACCAGGCGGCTGCTGGCATAGCCGTTCTCCTTCCTGTCAGCCGAGAAGCTTGGCGACGGAACCGGCGTAACGGACCGCGCCGACGGAGACTTCCCTGACGGTCTCGTCGGTGACGGCCAGCGCCTCGGGCAGGCCGTCGAGTTCGCCGATCAGGGCTACCCCGCCGGCCAGGATGTTGTCGGTCGCCCCGCGGATCCGCTCCAGCGCCGCGAGTACCCGGTTGAGCAGGTAGATGACGACGGGCAGGACTACCACCAGCAGGATGACGTTACCGATCCACCACAGGACCATGGTTCGTTCTCCTCAGCTCGCGGGTTGGTAGGGCAGGAAGAATCTGCGGAAGACCCGGCTCAGGGCCATCAGCGCCGCCCGCATGCCCAGGCTGAAGCCCTGGGCGGGCGCAGCGGTGGTGGCCGCGATGTTCTCGGCGGGCTCGCCGAGGTCGAGCCGTTCGATCCGGTTCTGCATGTTCGCGGAAAAGTCGCGCATCAGGATGGACGTGACGTCGGTGATCATGCCGCGGCCGTACTGCGCCGCCGCTCCCGCCAGCTGCAGGTCCTGGACGATGCCGACCCTGGTGGTGCCGCGGCTGGTGCGGGCCAGCGTCGCCGTGACAAGCATGTTGGCCTGGCCCCGTCCTTTCTCGTCGGCGCCGCTCGCGTGCACGACCATGCGTTTGGCTGCCTCATCGCGCTCGGTGATGTCGGCCGTACCGGCAAACTGCAGCCGGACCGGGCCCATCCGAACGGCGACCTTGCCCTTGTACTTGTCGTCGCCGAGGTCCTCGGTCAGCTCCGCGCCGGGAAGGCATGCCGCCACCTGGGGGACGTTCTGGAAGAACTGCCAGATCTTGTCGACCGGCTCAGCGACCTCGAACTCGTTCTTGATCAGCATCGGGTCTCTCTTTCCGCGTATGCGCCGGGGTCGTTCTCGAACGCCCGGCGGCAGCCGCCGCTGCAGAAGTAATAGTCGAGGCCGTCATGCCGGGCCGGCGGCCCGGCGGCGTCCGCGACCACCGTCATCCCGCAGACCGGATCGACGAACGTCCCTGGCCGTTCCGGGTCGACGGCCGGCCCCGGCCGCGCCCGCTCGTCCCGCGCGCGCCGACCCGACCGCGCGATCCCGGCCCGGGCAGGACCGCGCAGCGCGCCCGAAGCACGCAGCTGAACCAGCTCGGCGAGGATGGCGACCGCGATCTCCTGGTGCGTCGTCTTACCGAGGTCCAGGCCGGCGGGCACCCGGATCCGGTCGAGCTCGTCCTGCGGCACGCCCTGGTCGGCGAGGTACCCGAGCACGGTCGCCCCCCGGCGACGCGAACCGACCAGGCCAAGGTAGGCGGGCTTCGCGGCGGCTGCGCGCTCGAGCACGTCCTCGTCGTCGTGACCCTGGGTGGCCACCACGATCATGGACCGTTCGTCTGCGCTGGCCGCCGTGAAGTCCGGGCCGCGGATCAGGTCTGTCCGCCAGCCGAGCACCCCGGCCAGGCCGGCGAGCGTGTGAGCCATCGGCGAACTGCCGACGATCACCAGATGCGGCGCCGGCAGGACAGGCTCGATGTAGATTTCGAGCGCGCCTTCGCTCTGGCAGGAGATGGGGATGACGGTGATGCCGTCCGGGACCGCCGCGCCGAACTGTTCCGGCGTACCGAGCAGCAGGAGCCGGGCCGTCCCTTCCGCGATCACCCGCTGGGCCTCGCGGATCACCACCGGCTCGGCGCAGGCGCCGCCGATCCAGCCGCGCAGCTCGCCCTCGGCCGTGATGATCGCGCGCGCACCGGGCTGGCTAGATGATGGCGGCTGGCGCCAGACCACGGTCGCGACCGCGAAAGCCTGCCCGCGCCGAGTCAGCTCGCCCATCTCCGCCAGGACGTCCATGCCTTCCATGAATCACTCCGCAGTCAGTCGTCCGAACGTACCGGCGGCGCGCCCGAGACATCGCGCTGGTAGGTGAGCGCTTCCCAGACGCGGTCCGGGAGCAGCGGCATATCGATGTTGCGGACCCCGGTGCCGGACAGCGCGTCCATGACCGCGTTGACGTAGGCGGCCGGGCCGCCTACCGCGGCGCACTCGCCGATGCCCTTCGCGCCGATGGGGTGGTGCGGGCACGGGGTGACGACCTCGCTGTGAAGTTCGAAGCCGGGCGTCTCCCAGGCGGTGGGCAGCAGGTAATCCATGTAGTTCGAGCCGACGCAGTTCCCGTCGGCGTCGAACGTGATGAACTGCATGTTGGCCATGGCGTAGGCCTCGGTGAGCCCGCCCATGATCTGTCCCTCGACGATCATGGGGTTGATCCGGACGCCGCAGTCATCGACCGCGACCAGCTTGAGCACGTCCCACACGCCGGTCTGCGGGTCGACTTCCACGGTGACGATGTACACCGCGAACGGCCAGGTGAGGTTCGGCGGGTCGTAGTACGCGGTGTTCTCCAGGCCCGGTTCCATGCCGTCGGGCATGTTGCTGTAGGCGGCCATCGCGCACTCTTGGATGGTCACACCGCGGTCCGGGGCGCTGCGTACGTAGAACCGGCCGAGCTCCCACTCGATGTCTTCCTCGGACACCTCGAGCAGGTGGGCGGCCAGCTTGCGCGCCTTGGCGCGGATCTTGCGGGACACCATCGCGACCGCCGCTCCCGCGACCGGGGTGCTGCGGGAGGCGTACGTGCCCATACCGAACGGGGCGGTGTCCGTGTCGCC
>JASHVM010000631.1:0-3585 GCA_030044595.1 Streptosporangiaceae bacterium | reverse complement strand
GTCTACTGCGGCGTATACCTGCTGCCGCTGCGCCACCCCGTCCTGGCCGCCCGCCAGCTCGCCGACCTCGCCCGGCTCGCGCCCGGGCGGCTCATCCTCGGCACCGGGATAGGCGGCGAGGATCGCCGCGAAGTCGCGATCTGCGGGGTAGACCCGGCCACCCGGGGACAGCGGATGAACGAATGCCTGGCCGTCGTCCGCCAGTTGCTGACCGGTAAGGCAGTCACCTTCCACGGCAGGTTCTTCGACCTCGATGAGGCGGTCATCGCCCCCGCCCCGGCCGAGCCTGTGCCCCTCATCGTCGGCGGGCGCTCCGACGCGGCGATCAGGCGCGCGGGCCGGCTCGGTGATGGCTGGCTGGGTATCTGGAACTCCCCGCGCCGTTTCGCCGCCGCCGTCCAGATGGCAGCGGACGAGGCGGCCCGCGCGGGCCGTCCCGACCCGCCGCGCAGGCACGCGATGCAGGTCTGGTGCGGGCTGGCGGACTCCAGGCAGGCCGCACGCGCCTGCCTCGCGCCGGCGATGGAGGCCTTCTACCAGCTCCCGTTCGAGCGGTTCGAACGCTACTGCCCCTACGGCACCGCCGAGGATATCGCCGAGTTCCTCGCCCCCTACGCCGCCGCAGGGTGCACCGAGTTCAACCTCATCCCGCAGGCACCCGACCCCGGCCAGGCCATCGCCGGCGCGGCCGCGGTCAAGAGACTGCTGGCACCGCGATGACACAGCCCCTTATCGTCTCGCCCCGCTTCTGCGGCCCCCCGGGCACCGGCAACGGCGGCTACGTCTGCGGGCGCATCGCCGCCCACCTCGATGGCCCCGCCGAAATCACGCTACGCCGGCCACCTCCGCTGGCCACACCCATGACCGTCGAGCGCGACGGCGAGGGCTCGGTTCGCGTCCTCCACGGCGGCGCCCTGGTAGCCGAGGGCACCGGCCTGCCCGATGGCCTGGCCATGGAGCCTCCCGGCCCGGTGTCGATCCCGGACGCCCGTGCTGCTGGCACCCGGTGCCGGTTGCGGGTCCACCCCGACGAGCACCCCTTCCCCGGCTGTTTCGTGTGCGGGCCGGACCGCGCGCCCGGGGACGGGCTGCACATCCTGGTGGGACCGGTCGCGGGCCGGGACCTGTCGGCCGACGTCTGGTATCCCGGCCAGGCGCTCGCCGACTCAGACGGTCATGTCCGGCCCGAGTTCGTGTGGGCGGCACTCGACTGCGCGGGCGGCGTCGGTGCGCTGAGGGATGCCGCCGGTGCCCCGCCGTTCGTGCTGGGCAGGCTGTCCGCCCGCCTGATCGCCCCAGCCAAAGCGGGCGAGCCGCACGTCGTGGCCGGCTGGCGCCTGGGCAGCGGCGGCCGCAAGATGACCGCCGGCTCGGCGCTGTTCACGGCCACCGGACAAGCAGTCGGCGTGGCATGCGCCACCTGGATCCGGCTCAGCGGCGGCAAGCATCACCCGCCAGGCTTACCGGCGGCGGGCACAGCCCGGCTGCAAGGCCGGGACCGGATCGCCTTGCCGTTCAGCGGGATGTAGCGGGCACCGGTCCCTTGCGGTGTTCCGTGACCTCCTTCGCCGGGGGATCGTGGTGGTCTTCCACGCCGATAGCCATCCTCTCTGGGAGAACCGCACCACGGCCGCCCCGAACAGATCCTGGCTCGCCCCATCCGGAAGATTCGCGCGTGTTCCCCGCACCGGTCGCTGGCAGCCTCAGGCCCGCGAGGTAGCGTCTGACCCTTCACGCTCACGGCGGGCAGGTGGGCGCGGGAATGAGTAACCAGGCAAGGCGGCCACGGCTAGTCGGCCGGTTCCGGCGGGTGTGCTGCCGGCCGCGGTGGCGCGCGCCGTGCTCAGTAGGTAACGGTGATCCGCCGGGCGGGCCCGTCGACCCGGACCGTGCCGCCGTAGGGGATGACCAGCTGCGGGTCGGTATGCCCGAGGTCAACATCGAAGACCGCCATTGCCTGCGGAGCGTATTCCGCCAGCGCGCGCAGCACCGCCGCCCGCTGGCCGGCCTGATACCTGTCGCGCTCGGCGGGCGGGGCCGGGTGCTCGAACGACCACGCCTTGGCCCGCCCGAGCAGAACCGCGCCGAACTGGCCGAGCAGGTTCCGCTCGCCCATGCAGCGCAGCATCCGGTAGACCTCGGTGGCCGGCGGCAGCTCCTCGGAGGTTTCCAGGAACAACACGCCGCCCGCATACTCTGGCGCCGGCGCGACGCACCGGTCGGCCATCAGCAGCCAGGCCACCACCTCCAGGCAGCCGCCCCAGGCCGGGGCCTCGACCACGCGGCCGGCGTTATGCCAGATCCACCCGCCGCAGCCGCGCACGGGCGGCGCAGCCTCGAACGTCGCCGGATCGGCCCAGTCCCGGTCCTCATCGCCGTACGCGGCGACCGGGGCCAGCTCATAGTCCCCGCGGGTGAACAGCGCAGCCCGCAACGAGGCCGCGGTGACCGGGTGCATCTTCGCCGGCCGGCCGAACTCCGCCATCACCGAGCCGCCGTGGTAACCGACGATACCCAGGCTGGCCAGGTACGCCAGCAGGCAGGTGTTGTCGCTGTAGCCGAAGAACGGCTTGGGATGAGCCTGCAGCAGGTCCGCATCCAGGTGCGGCAGCACGGTGATCTGATCGTCGCCGCCGATGCTGGCGATCACCGCGGCAATGCCCGCGTCGGTGAAGGCGGCGTGGATGTCGGCCGCCCGGTCCGCCGCGCTGGCTCCCAGCCGGCGGGTGGTCGGGTACTCCACCGGGACCAGGCCGAAGTCATCCCGGAGCCGGGCCAGGCCCAGGTCGAACGGCAGCGGGAACCGCTCCGGCAACCCCGCCGACGGTGACAGCACCGCGACCCGGTCCCCGGGCCCCGGCTTGGGTGGATAGGCGGCAGGCTGCACGCGCCGATCGTAGAACCGCCGGCGACCCGGCGCGAACCGATTCCGGTGCGGCGACGGGTAACTCATGCCAGGCAAACACGAAGATCAGCACGAAGACATCCGGCGGCAATGCATGTCAGCGCACGGATCACCCGTATATCACTCGATCTGAGCGCTCGACGGTCCATCCGAGCCTACGTACCCAGCCAGGCAGATCAGGCGGCTATTTTGCGTTCATGATCCTCGCGGTCATCGCGGTGACTGGCGATCAGCTCAGGCCGTCGGCCAGCGTGTCCCAGAATGCGATCTCGTACGCGTGCAGGGCCGGGGCCGCCCGCACCGCCTCCTGCGGATCTTTGCCCGCGGCCAGCCCGGCGGCCACAACGGAGCTCGCCTGCTCCGAGAAGCCCAGCGCCGGCCTGGCGAAGAACCGGAAGAACCCGACCGCCCCCTCGGCCAGGCCGTAGCGGGCCACCTGCGCCTCGGCCACCCGGCCGCAGTACCCGCCCCACTCCTCCAGGTTGGCCAGCATCGCCAGCGCTACCCCGCTGCAGGTCCCGAACAGCGCGCTCCAGGCCAGATACGCCGGGTAGGCTTACGCCAGCGGCCGCGGCTCATACCCCCGCAGATCCGCCTGTCCCCAGCCCAGCGCGGCGGCGAAAGCAGACAGCAGCCGCAGCGCGCGCAGCTCGCCCTGCACCAGCGACAAGAACATCTCC
>JASHVM010000630.1:0-4648 GCA_030044595.1 Streptosporangiaceae bacterium | reverse complement strand
GCGCCGGGCCGGACCGCGCCGGGCCGCGCCGGGCCGCGGCGGACCGCGCTATTCCCATCTGAAGAACCGCTGCGCCAGGAAGCCGAACGCCAGCGCGTAGGCCACCAGGACCAGCAGCGGGGCGACCGGCGGGAACCCGGTCTGCATCGAATCCTGGATGGCCTCGACTGCCGCGCCGAGCGGGGTGTAGTCGCTGATGCCCTGGAGCAGCCCCGGCATGGCCTCCCGGGGCAGCCACAGGCCGGCGAAGAACATCAGCGGGAAGAACACCAGCCGACCGATGACGCTGGCACCGTTCGCGGTCTGGGCCACAGAGGCGATCATCAGCCCGATGGGGAAGAGCCCGGCAATGGACAACGCCACCGAGACCGCGAGTCCGGCGGGGCTCTTCGGGGCCTCTGCGCCGAAGGCGTAGACGCCCGCGACGATGATGACAAGGACCCCGGTCGCCGCCACGAAGAGCTGGACGAGGCCCTGCGCAGCCAGCAGCCACGACGGGGGCACCGGGGTGGTCGACAGGCGGCGCAGGACGCCCAGCTGGCGCTGGCTGGCGAGCGGGATCGGCAGGCCCACGAGGGCGAGCATGGCCAGGCTGAACACGGCGAGGATCGGCACGTAGAGGTCGATCGCGGTGAGCCCGCCCAGGGCCTGGCTGGGCTGGTGGAATGCAGGCAGTTCGCCGAAGATGACCAGCAGCAGCACGGGGAGGGCGAGACCGGCGACCAAGGCGACCGGCCGCCGCCAGGTGAGCCTGGCCTCGTTCAGGACGACCTTGCCGAAGGCGGTTCGGCGCGCCGCAGATGGCAGCGGCAGCGAGATCGCGCTCATTTCGTCTCTCCTTCCTCGTGCCTTCCGATGATCTTGACAAAGGCGTCCTCGAGGTTCGAGGAATCGATCTGCACGTCGCGGGCGGTCACGCCGGACGCGGCAAGGGCCAGGATGACCGCGTTGGCGAGCTCTCCGGTCCCGGTGACCACGACGCGGGAGCCGTCACGTTCGACCCGCGCCACCTCGGGAAGCTCGCTCAGCAGCCGGTCATCGAACGGGGCCGAGGGCAGGAACCGCACGGTCTTGCCGCCCTGGGCCTGCGCGGCCAGCCGGGACGGGGCGTCCAGCGCCACGATGCGCCCGTGGTCGATCAGCGCCACCCGGTCGCACAGCCGCTCGGCTTCCTCCATGAAGTGCGTCACCAGGAGGATCGTCACCCCGCGCGCCCGGATGCCGTCGATGAGCTCCCAGGCGTCCCGGCGGGCCTGCGGGTCCAGGCCCGTGGTCATCTCGTCGAGCACCGCGATCTTCGGCCGGCCGATGAGCGCCAGCGCCACCGACAGCCGCTGCCGCTGGCCGCCGGACAGGGTCTTGTAGTAGTCGTTCAGCTTGCCGGCCAGCCCGAGCGCCCCGGCCAGCTCGCCGATGTCGGCGGGCTCGCGGTAGAACGACTGGTACATGTCGAGGATCTCCCTGACCTTGAGCTTGTCCGGCATGGCGCTGGCCTGGAGCTGGACGCCGACGATCTGGTGGAGTTCGTCCCGGTCGGCCTGCGGGTCCAAGCCCATGAGCCGGACCGTCCCCGAATCTGGTGACCGCAGCCCGATCGCGCACTCGACGGTGGTGGTCTTGCCCGCTCCGTTCGGGCCGAGGATGCCGAAGATCTCACCCTCAGCCACCGAGAACGACACGTCGTCGACCGCGGTCACCGCGCCGTAGGTCTTGCGCAGATGCGCGATCTCGACCGCCGGCCGACCCCGGCGGGCCGCGACCTCCGGGCGGCCGGCCCGAGCGTCTAGCCGCGCGATCGTGCCTGCTTGTGCACTCATGAGTGCCTTCCTGTCCGCGCGCCCGTCCTGGCGCGCTCTCTTTGTCCCGCCACGTCGGCGAGAGTCCTTGCCTCTAAAAACTGATATCACTATGCTAGACAGGTAATATCAGGCATGTCAACCAGAGGTGATGAGGATGGTCATGGAGGTGCCGGCCAGGCCGGACCAGGAGGTTTCCTCCCAGCCGATAACCGAGACTCAGGCCTGGTTCGTGCCTGGCGTGCGGGTCCTGGTGCTCGGCAGCGTGGCAGTGCCGACCGCTATCGGGCTATTCATCCTGGGCATCTTGGGTCCCAAGTCGGCCAGCGGAATAGTGATCGTGGTCGCCACCTTGATCTACATCCCCGGCGAGATGGCGTTTCACGGCCTGACCTCGGTTGTCGCCGGTGAGGCCCGGGTCGTTCAGCTGTTCGGCCAGTACCGCGGCACCGTGCGGACCCCGGGCCTGCAATTCGTCAACCCGTTCAGCCGCAGGCGGCGGCGGGTGTCGGTGCGGATCCGTAACCACGAGACCGCGCCGGCCAAGGTCAACGACGCCGACGGGAACCCGATCGAGATCGCCGCCGTGGTCGTCTGGCAGGTAGCCGACACCGCCCGCGCGCTGTACGCCGTCGACGACTTCGTCGCGTTCGTCGGTACTCAGACCGAGACCGCGGTCCGCCATATTGCCTCGGTCTACCCCTATACCAGCCATCTCGAGGGGCAGCTGTCGCTGCGCGACAACGCCGATGAGATCACCGCCCGGCTGTCGGCCGAGATCGCCGACCGGGTCCGGCCGGCCGGCGTGCAGATCCTCGAATCGCGGCTGACCCGGCTGGCCTACGCCCCCGAGATCGCCCAGGCCATGCTCCGCCAGCAGCAGGCCACCGCGGTGGTCGGCGCCCGGCTGCAGATCGTCGAGGGCGCCGTCGGCATGGTCCGGCTGGCCCTGCAGCAGCTGGAACAGCAAGGCGTCGTCGAGCTGGACGAGGAACGCAAGGCCGCGATGGTCTCCAACCTGCTGGTGGTCTTGTGCTCCGAGCAGGCCACCCAGCAGGTGGTCAACACCGGCTCGCTGTACCAGTGAGAGCGGGCACGAGCCTCCGGTGAGCGAGCGCAAGAGCATCTTGCTGCGGCTGGACCCGGCCGTCCACGACGCGCTGGCCCGGTGGGCCGGCGACGAGCTGCGCAGCACCAACGCCCAGATCGAGTTCCTGCTCCGCCGCGCCCTGGCCGACGCCGGCCGGATGCCCGGCCGCGCCGCCGAGATGCGCCGTCCAGGCCGGCCCCCCCGCGGCAGGCCCGCGGGCTGACCATCCGTCAGCTCGCTCGCAGCGCGACGATCCTCTCGGCTACTGGCTCAGCGTGGTGTTCTGGCCTGCGGCGGTGATCTGGACCCCTTGCTGGGTGACGCTGACGCTCTGAATCGACACCCCCGCCGGCAGTTTCGGGATGCTGATGTTGAAGTTCGACAGCGAGCCGAGCGCCGACACCGGTATCCCGCCCGCGTCGATGACGCGCACGTTGATTTCGTTCGGCCCCGACTGGGTGACCTGGGCGGTCGCCGAGGCGCTGAGCGGGCCGATGCTCAGGGTCGCCTTGATCTGATTCGGGCCGTTGCTGGTCAGGGTGATGCCCTGCGGTATGCCGCCCGCGTTCGCCAGCGCGGTGAACGTGATCAGCGCCGAGGCCGTGAACTGATCGATCGTCGCGCTATTGGTGCCGTGAATGTGCATCCCGTGCAGCGTGGCGTTCAGGCTGGCGATCTCGAGCACCCCAGACCCGGCGGCGCTTGCCGTTATGGTCTCATTGCTCGCCGTCACGTTCACGGTCTTGAAATCGCGGGCGATCAGCTGGGTCCAGAACGGGAAGCCCTCAATGGTCACCTTCGGCTTGCCGGACAGCCCCAATGACGACTGGACCTGGCTGGCCATCCGGTTCTCGGTGTACGCCTTGGCCGCGAAGTCGCTGACCACCAGGAGCACGAGGATCACGATGAGGGTGATCAGGCCGATGAACGGTCCTCTCCTGCGCCGCCTGCGCGGCACGGGAGCCGGTCCCCGCGGCTCCTGCTGGTCCCACCAGCCGTGCAGGGGCTGGGTAGGTTCGGAGGTCATTGTGCGCCTGCCAGCGTCGTGGTCGTGGCCGCCACTTCCTCACGATACGTACCGGCGTCCATCATTCTCCCACCCTTGCGATATCGCTCAGTAATGGCGGATAACATTGAGTAACATCAGCGTCGAGCTGACGCATGTCCGGTGGATTTGTCGGACGCTCCAGTATCAACGGTGTCCGCGACCCAATATGCCAAAACGTGCGGCCGACCTGAATGGTTCACTCGATTCCCGTTTCAGGTCGGCGGCCCTACACTGACGAACATGCCACCCGAGCATTCCGACTGGCCCAGCCAGCAGCCACCGCAGGCCGGGCCAGTGCCCGGCGGGCTCGCCCCGGCCGGCCTGGCCGAGGCCGCGCCACGGCAGGCCGGACCCGCGGCACCCGCCCTGGTGGTACGGACCCGGCGCGAAGATCATACGCTGCACGGCGGGACCACCTACCGCATCGGGCGGGACCCCGCGTCTGACATCACGGTCGCCGATTCGAGGGTCTCCTGGCGGCACGGAGTGCTGCGGGTCGAGGGCGGCAGGTGGGTCCTGGAGGACGTCGGCAGCACCAACGGGACGTTCGTCGGACTGGAACGGGTCCAGCGGGTGGCCATCGCTTCCGATTGCGTGGTGCGGCTGGGCAACCCCGAAGACGGCCCGGTCCTACGTTGCATGCCCCAGACCGCCGCGCCCGGCGCCCGTGGCGCGGGCGCGCTGCGGGAAAGGCCGGCCCCGGCCGGGGCGCCG